>DASYRY010000031.1:0-4854 GCA_036004025.1 Candidatus Polarisedimenticolia bacterium
GAGGCGCGCCGCGAGCCCACGGGCGTCGACGTCAGGGTGGGCAACCCGAGGGATCCGGAGCGACCCGCCGGGCGGGGCGAGGGGGTGGGATTGGCGAACGTCCGAGGCCGCTTGAAGGTGATGCACGGAGAAGGGGCTCGAATCGACGTGAGTGCTACGCCCGGCCACTACGAAGTCCAGCTCTTCATCCCGTGGACCGGCGAGGCAGCGGAAGCCGGCGCCGGGGGAAAGGTCTCGGATGGCGGCGGCTTCTGACCCTCTGCGCGTTCTGATCGTCGATGACGAGGAGCTGGCCCGGCGTGGCATGCGTCGCGATCTCGTCTCCGACCCGACCGTCGAGGTGCTGGCGGAATGCTCCGACGGTTTCGAGGCGGTGCGCGCGGCCGCGGAACTCAAGCCGGACTTGGTGCTGCTGGACATCCAGATGCCGCGGCTCGACGGCTTCGAGGTGCTCGAGCTGCTGGATCCGGGAATCGGGGTGATCTTCATCACCGCCCACGACGATCACGCGGTGCGCGCCTTCGAGGTGAACGCCGTGGACTATCTGCTCAAGCCGGTGGATCCGGAGCGCCTGCGCCAGGCCCTCGATCGTGCACGGGAGCGCCTGCGCCGGAAAGAATCGGTGCCGGTGGCGGCTCTTGTGTCGGCGGTCCGGCCCGCCGGCGTCCCGCTGAGCCGCATCCTGGTGCGCGACGGCCCGAACGTGCAGGTCCTCGCCATCGGGACGATCGATTACATCGAGGCGCAGGACGACTACATCGCGGTTCATGCCGGCGGCCGTCAACATCTCAAGCAGCAGACGATTGCGGCGATCGAGGCACAGCTCGACGCGTCCCGCTTCGTGCGCATCCACCGATCCTTCGTCCTGAACGTCGACCGGCTGTCCCGGATCGAGCTGGTGGCCAAGGACAGTCGGGTCGCGATCCTGCGGGACGGGACCCGGCTGCCTCTCAGTCGCACGGGCCACGCTCGTCTCCGCTCGATGCTGTAAAGGACCCCATGACGTTCCGCAAGTTGATGTGGTTTCTGGGAAGACCCTACCTGTATCGGGAGATGCTCCGCAGGATCGTCTCGGACGTGAGGAGAGACGAGGCCGGCAAGGAATCGGTGAGGATCGAGAGACAGAAGGCGGAGCAGTGGTGTGCGGAGAACGTCGATACGATGGAGGAATGGGCCGCGGCCGCGGGGATGAGCGGCAAGCTCGTGAGCTTCGCGGACTCGCATCCGGCCGAATGGAGTCTTGCCCTGGAGGAGTCGAATTCCTGTCCGGTGAGAATGGGCGGGGCCGCGCACCTGGACCTGCTTTACAACGCCTGTTTGCACGTGAAGCCAGAGAAGGTGGTGGAGACCGGAGTGGCCCTCGGATGGTCCTCGTTGGCGATCCTGCTAGCCTTGGCGGAGCATGGGAAAGGACACCTGACGAGCATCGACATGCCCTATCCGGGACGAAGAGGAGACCGGTACGTGGGATGCGTCGTGCCGGATTCCCTCCGCGCTCGGTGGACGTTGATCCGGGGGACCGACCGGGATGCCCTCCCGAAAGCCATCTCGGAGGCCGGCCCGCTCGATCTGGTCCATTACGACAGCGACAAGTCCCCCGAAGGCCGGGCGTTCGCGTTCGACCTGCTATGGCCCGCGCTGAGGCCAGGCGGCCTCCTCATCTCTGACGACATTCAGCAGAATTTCGGATTCCAGGAGTTTGCGCAACGGGTTTCTCGACGCCCATGGGTTCTGCGCAAGCCGAACGGGAGCTATGCGGGAGTCCTTTTGAAATGCTAGACCGCGGACTCACCAGGCGGGCGCCGAAGCCGCTGACATCTCGACCGTGCCCGGCTTCTTTTACCCGAGAGCATAGGAGCCAGGCCGAGTCGATGCGGTCCCGGTGACGCTCCTGCGAGGCTCCACCGGCGATGGTAGAATGAGCTCCGTTACTGGACCCCCGGTTCCCCCACGCCATGAGGATGGGCTCTCCCCGATGAATCAAGACCATCCGAAATCCGCCGCGGTCAGCGAAACCGAGGCCCGTCGCGTCGCGGAGGAGGCCCGCGAAACGGAATGGCGAGAGCCCAGCTTCCTCAAGGAGCTCTTTCTGGGGAATTTCCGCCTGGATCTGATCCATCCCTTTCATGAGGCCGTCCAGGCGCCTCGCCCTGAATTTCTCGCATTCTTCCAGAAGCTGGAAAGATTCCTCAAGGAGAAGGTGGATCCGGATCGGATCGATCGAGAAGGAAAGATTCCGCCGGAGGTGATCCAGGGTCTCAAGGAGACAGGCGCCTTCGGCATGAAGATCCCAAAGGAGTACGGCGGTCTCGGTTTCACCCAGGTGGAGTACTGTCGGATTATGCAGATGGTGACCAGCCACGACGGCAGCGTCACCGCGCTCCTCTCGGCCCACCAGTCGATCGGCGTGCCGCAGCCGCTCAAGCTCTTCGGCACGGCCGATCAAAAAAAGAAGTACCTGCCGCGCTGCGCCGCGGGGGCGATCTCCGCCTTCGCTCTTACCGAGCCCGACGTCGGCTCCGACCCGGCCAATCTGGCCACCACGGCCGTCCGCACCGAGGACGGGAGCGCTTACGTCCTCAATGGAGAGAAGCTCTGGTGCACGAACGGGACGGTGGCGGAGCTGCTCGTCGTCATGGCGCGCCATCCCGACACGCGCAAGATTTCGGCATTCATCGTGGAGACGTCGTGGCCCGGGGTGATCGTCACGCACCGCTGCCGCTTCATGGGGCTCAACGCCATCGAGAATGCCGTCATCCGTCTTGAGAACGTGCGCGTGCCCAAGGAAAACCTCCTGTGGGCGGAGGGACGTGGCCTGAAACTGGCGCTGGTCACCCTCAACACCGGACGTCTCACGCTCCCCGCGTCCGTCGCGGGGATCGCCAAGGTCTGTCTGGAGATCTGCCGCGACTGGGCGTCCAAGAGGGTCCAGTGGGGCCAGCCCGTGGGAAAGCACGAGGCGATCGCCCAGATTCTGGCCGACATGGCGGCCAGCACGTTCGCGCTGGAGTCGATTTCGGAGCTCTGCTCGCAGATGGCCGACCGCGGCGGGACCGATATCCGCCTCGAAGCGGCGGTGGCCAAGATGTGGAACACCGAGACGGCCTGGAAAATCGCCGATCAGACGGTGCAAGTGCGCGGCGGACGCGGCTACGAGAAGGCCGATTCCCTTCGCGCTCGCGGCGAGGCGCCGATTCCGGTCGAGCGCATCCTCCGCGACGCCCGGATCAATCTGATCTTCGAGGGATCGAGCGAGATCATGCGGCTGTTCATCGCCCGCGAGGCGGTGGACCGGCACCTGAGCATCGCAGGCGTTCTGGTGGATCCGAAAGTGCCGGCGGGCAGGAAGCTCTCGGCGTTGCCGAAGGTGGCGGCCTTCTACGCCGTCTGGTACCCGGCCCGCTGGCTGGGATGGGGTCTGTGGCCGCGCTACGCCGAGTTCGGCTCGCTGGCCCCCCACGTCCGCTACCTGGACCGCACCAGCCGCCGTCTGGCTCGCAGCCTCTTCCACGCCATGATCGTCCACGGCACCAAGCTGGAGAAGAAGCAGGCGCTCCTCTTCCGAGCCGTGGAGATTGGCGCCGACCTCTTCGCGATGGCCGCCTCGGTGTCCCGCGCCTGGGCGCTGAACCACGCGGGCGTCGAAGGAGGAAGCGAAGCCATGGAGCTGGCGGATCTCCTCTGCAGGAACCTCCGCCGCCGGATCGAAGTCGCTTTCCGGGCGATCTGGAGCAACGACGACGACCGCAAGTACCGGATCTCCCGCCGTGTCCTGGATGGCGAGCACCGCTTCGTGGAAAGCGGGATCATCCACCCTGTTCCTTCCTACACTTCCTCCCACTCTCCCCAGGTCCCCGAGCCGGCGGCGAAGCTGTAGCGCGCCTACGGTCCCCACGTTTTCTGCTTCGTGCACGTGATGCTGGCGAATCCATCGCAACTTGGCTGGTTGCAGACCTTCCCGTCTCCCAGCACGAGCGTGGCTGATTGGGCGCCAATTCCCTTGTCAATGGTGAACGTGGAAGACCGGGCGAAGCCCATGAGCCTGCAGTAGGCATTTGCGGCGGGGGCTCCGCACAGGCTCCCCCATACGTAGCAGACGTCGATGCGCCGGCCGTCTTTCACCGGCCTCGGGAACGTGACTGCGGACTGACCGATCAGTCCTCCCGAGAGGGCGGCGGCCTCGGCCAGGGTGGTCTTCCCCCGCGTGATGGGCCGGTTCAGATGCTTGTAAGGTTTCGAGAGCTCCTTCAGACCAGTGTTGTTCACGTGGCTGACTCCGTTGCAGGCGACCCCCTTCTGAACGATGATCGGATCCTCGTTGCACGCGTAAACGCTCTGCACGTCGCCCGACACCATGGGGAAACCCCTAAAAGTGTCCGGATGCCTGAAGGTCCCGAGAATCGTGAAAGTTTCGCTGAGCTGCTTTCTTCCTTCATCCCACGCGGCATGAGCCTTGGCGGGAAACACGCCCTCGACCTTGGGGCCGGTGTCGAGCACGAACACGACGTTGCACGTTCCCTCGAAATCATAGGTCCGCACGGCGCCGGCGGGCGCTCCGGTGGCCGCCTTGAGCTTGAGGGCATGGCAATCCGTGTCCCAGTACGCGGCGAAGGTGGACGATCCCGCTCCAAGGAGAACGGCGATAGTCAAAGCAGCCCCCCTTCCCGCGATCCGTCGCGCCTCCATCCCGAAGCTCCGTGGTCTCGTGAACATGGTCAAGTCTCCTTCCCGGTTCCCATGAGCGACCCGCGGGGGCTTCACACGGGCCGTGAAAAGGCGCCTCACGTCCAGACTCTTGCCCCTGATCCAGGACACGAAAAACCGCGGTAAGAGGTGCCAGGAGGTGCGGAATCC
>DASYRY010000032.1:0-3296 GCA_036004025.1 Candidatus Polarisedimenticolia bacterium
ATGGGAGCGTGTGCCTCCTCCGGAGGGATGTTCCATTCGTACAGCACCGTCCAGGGTGTGGATGAAATCATCCCCGTGGACGTGTACATTCCGGGTTGTCCTCCCCGTCCCGAAGCCCTGATCGCAGGAATCCTGGACATACAAAAGAAGATCACCGCCGAAGCAAAATGATCCCGTCCCTTTCCCTCCACGATCCGGCGGAGGGGAGCGATCCCAACCTTCTGGAAGAGATTCGCCGGCAAATCAGCGAAGGGGGTCCTCTCTCCTTCGCTGATTTCATGCATCTCGCCCTTTACCATCCGCACTGGGGCTACTACACCCGGATCGAGGATCCCATCGGAGCCGAAGGAGGCCGTGACTACTACACGGCCCCCTCCCGGCATTCTGCGTTCGGAGCGCTGCTCGGCAAGCAAGTGGCGGAATGCCTGGAGGGCCTTCGTGGCAGCAGCAGACAATGGTTCGAGATCGGTCCCGGGGGGGGGCATCTCGCGGCCTCTCTTCTCGAGGAGCTCGGGCGACGGGATCTCGGACCGGCGTCGGGGGTTTCTTCCACGCTCGTCGAGCTCAGCCCCCATCGTAAGTCGGCGCAGCAGCGCCGCCTCGCCGCACGAAACGTCGTGCAGGGGGTGAATTGGACCTCCCCGCAGGAATGGCTCGAGGGGAGCGGGGAGATCCGGGGCTGCCTGATCGCCAACGAGATCCTGGATGCGATGCCGGTGCATCGTCTTGTGTTCCGTGAGGGCCGGTACCATGAGATTCTCGTGGACTGGGCGGAAGGCCCCGTCGAAGTTATCCGTCCCGCCCGAAGTGAGGAGCTCGTGGAGCTCGCGTGGCGCAGGTGTCCCAGCCCCACGGAGGGCCAGCAGGTTGAACTCGGGCTGGCTGCACGAGAGTGGGTTTCTCGCGTGGCATCCCGTCTCGAGTGCGGATATGTCTTCCTCTTCGATTACGGCCATCTGGCCTCCGAGATGGGCTCTCCGCATCATCGACAAGGGACGCTGATGGCCTATCATCGCCATCTCGCTAACGAGGAATACCTCAGGCGCATCGGCCGACAGGACCTGACGGCTCATGTCGATTTCAGCATGATTCTTCAAGTCGCCGAGATGCACGGCCTTTGGGCGCGGGGTCCGGTGCCGCAGGGCCGCTTCCTTCTCGCGCTGGGGGCACTGGACTGGCTCGCCGATTCGGTGGAAGATATTTCCCTCGAGCGTTATCAGGATCGGAAGGCTCTCCAGAGCCTCTTTCTTCCGAGCGGGATGGGAGAAAGCCATCAGGTCGTCGTTCTCGGAACCAAGGGTCTCGATCCTGACCTGACCGGCATGCGTCCGCCCGAACGTTGGCCGATCCCGGAACGACCCTGAGGCCGAACGACCCTTAAGGTGAGGAATCCGATGGAACGGGAAGTCCTGGACGTCGACGTGCTCTTCGTGGGGGGGGGACCAGCATGCCTTGCTGGGGCGTATCACCTGGCTCGCCTTCTCAAGCGACACAACGAGACGGCCGCCTCGCGAGGGGAACCTCCCATGGACATCAGCATCGCGCTCATCGAGAAAGGGGCCGAGATCGGCTCCCATGCCTTTTCGGGGGCGGTTCTCGACCCGATCGCATTGAAGGAGCTCGTACCGGACTTCCTCGAGAAGGGGGCCCCGGTCCAGCCTGTGCTGCATGACGAATTCTCCTTCCTTACGAGGAACAGGCGGATCGGACTTCCTTTTATTCCCGCGCCCCTTCGGAACCAAGGAAACTTCATCCTCTCGCTGGGCCGCTTGGTTCGCTGGATGGCGGAGCTCATCGAGCAGACCGGAGGAGTCGACCTCCTGCCGGGTTTCGGTGGGCGGGAGGTGCTTTTCGAGGGGAATCGCGTCATCGGGGTCAGAACCGGAGACAAGGGGATCGACAAGCAGGGGACTGCCAAGCCCAATTTTGAGCCGGGGATCGACATCCGGGCGAAGGTGACCATTTTCGGGGAGGGGCCGCGCGGTACCTTGGTGAAGGCCATGACGGAGCGGCTTCGCCTCGACGAAGGGAGAAGTCCCCAGGTCTACTCCACGGGCATCAAGGAGCTCTGGTCCGTACCGCGGGAGGCGGGGGTCGCGGGACTGGTGCATCACACGATGGGATACCCCCTGAAGTCGGATACCTTCGGAGGGAGCTTCCTCTATGGTCTTTCGGAAGATACGCTGGCCGTCGGTCTCGTGGTGGGCCTCGATTATCGAAATCCCACGCTGGATCTGCATCACGAATTCCAGCGTTTCAAACAGCATCCCTTCGTCGCCCGCCTGCTGAAGGGGGGCAAGATGATGGCCTACGGCGCCAAAGCCATCCCGGAAGGCGGTTACTACGCCATCCCGAAGCTGGCTTTGGACGGAGGTCTCGTCGTGGGAGATTCGGGAGGGCTCTTGAATGCCATGCGCCTGAAGGGGATTCATCTCGCCATGAAATCAGGCATGGTGGCGGCGGAGACGGTTTTCGACGCGCTTCGCAAGGGTGATACCTCGGCGGAGGCGCTGAGAGTGTACGAGAATCGCCTCCAGAAGAGCTACGTCTACGAAGAGCTGCGGCGAGTGAGAAACTTCCACCAGGGCTTCGAGCACGGACTCTGGAGCGGGCTGATTCAGTCGGGCCTGCAGATGATGACGGGCGGGCGAGGACTTGGCGAGAGGAAGCGCTTCCCGGCGGGCCACGAGCGGATGCGAAAAGTTCGCGAATACTTCGGTGGATCGGTGCCGGCTCTCGAAGAGATGCGCTTGAGGTTCGACGGGAAGACCACGTTCGACAAGCTCACGAACGTCTACCATTCCGGGACCAAGCATGAGGAGGATCAGCCGCCTCATCTTCTCGTCGCCGACACCAACCTCTGCTCGACGCGCTGTGCGCAGGAATTCGGAAACCCCTGCCAGCACTTTTGCCCTGCCCAAGTCTACGAGATGGTGGAAGACGGGGAAGGAAAGCCCAGGCGACTGCAAATCAACGCTTCGAACTGTGTCCACTGCAAGACCTGCGACATCATGGACCCTTACCAAGTGATCACCTGGGTACCGCCGGAGGGGGGCGGGGGACCCCGCTATCAGGATCTCTGATCGCCCCGAGATCTCGGAGTCGAGGATGGGTAGGCTGGAAGGAAAGGTCGCTCTGATCACGGGAGGTGGCTCGGGAATCGGGCGCGCCACGGCGCGTCTTATGCGTACCAACAGGCTCCGGTTTGGGGCAAGCCGGTCCAAGCTTGAAAAGCCTCGCCACGAGAGAGACGATACTCATGATCCGTAACGCATGTCTTGGCCTCGCCATGATTC
>DASYRY010000033.1:0-3977 GCA_036004025.1 Candidatus Polarisedimenticolia bacterium
CGCAGGAGAGAAGGCACAAGAGTATCGAAGAGGTTTCCGGCAATCTTGGACAAGTTTTGACCGGGGGTGAGCTCCGCGGCCTCGAAATAAGAAGTCGTGGACGTAAGGGTGCCCTTTCCGAAGGTCGACAGCGAATAGCCGAACCAGCTGCCCAGGACGACGAGGGCCGCGAGGGCGATCGCCGAAAGATGCGTCCATCTTGTTTTTCGGGTCGGGAGAACGACCAGAAGATAGTGTCCCGCCAGAAAGAGCGCGTAGGGACCTGCCGAATAATGAGCCACGACCCCGGCGGAGAGACTCGTGAAGGCCAGCAGGGACCGAAAGGGGCTTTTCTCGCGCCAACCCCGGACGTAGAAATAAACGCCGGTCAGGACATAGAAGGCGGCAAGCATCTTCGTCCAGCTGTAGGTCAGGTTCTGGACCACCAGCGGGTTGAGCATCAGAAAGGCCGCCACGAACCGGTACTGGAACCGGCCACCCCGGGAAAACTGCTTGGCCAGCAGAGCCGCCGGAAAATAGACCAGGAGGCTCAAGAGCGTGGAGACAAGCTGATAGACGGCGTAATGTCGTCCCGCCACCGCCATGAAGCATGCGCAGACAACATTCATGAGCGGCGGCCGGGCGGCGAGAGAGTACCCGCCCTGAAGAGGGACTCCAGGATCCGCCCGATCCAGAAAACAAAGGCTTCGCTGGTAGTGCTCGAGCCAATCGCCGTACCAGTTGTCGCCGGAGTAATTGCGGATCAGCGCGAGCAACGCCACCGTCCAGGCGGCCACTGCGAGAAACCCCGTGAGCACTTCTCGGTTCTTCAAGAGGGCCGCGACGTCCCTCCAGACCCAGCAGGTCACCGCCGCGCAGATCGCGACAATCGAGCCGTAGGTCGCCGTAGGGAGTCGGAGCAGAAAAACGAGAAAGGACGAGAGGTAGACGAGAAGGAAGGATAATGCGATGGAAGAGGCGACTCGCTCCTCCGGGAGCATCTCCATCCGCCGCAGGCAGAGCAAGCCGGGCCCGAATGAGGATGCGGCGAACGCTACCAGAACGAGCAGGAGCGGGATTCCCATGAGCCGTCACCCCCGACTCGAGCCGTCGTCGCCTTCCTCCCCACCCGGGAAACATGCCTTTGGAAAGGACCGACGGCTCCTTCGCCGGGAGGAGTATTCGGTTTTTCAGGCCCCTGTCAAGGAGCCTCCGCTCGCTTTGAGCCCATGCGTGGGACTCGTGACAAGGACACCCGAGCGTGGCTTGGTGCTGTGTTTTTGAGAGGAGCTTCTCTCAGGGGATATCGGAGGAATCCCCGGCGGGCCGCTCCAGCGACCCGCCGGTTCGGGGGGTTTAGGCGGTGTTCCTAAACCTCGTGCATGTTACCGACCGCCATCGTCGTCGTTGTGTTCGTCGTCCTGCTGGTCGTCATGGTCATAGCGATCGTTCTGATCGTAGCGGTCATCGCCCTGCTGGTCGTTATAGCGATCGTTCTGGTTGTAGCGGTCATCGTCATAGGGGTAGGACTCATTGCCCCGGCCGTATCCGGTGTGGGCCCTCGGCACTTGCACGCGATACCCCGCCAGCACTCGCTTCATCAAATCGAGCGTGTTCAGGACGTCGCGCCAGTCGTCATAGACGGGGTACAAAGCGTGAGAGTTGCGAAGGTTCGCGCTGACTCGGCGAGCGTTCCTGTCGAGCCTCACCACTTCGGGGGGGAGATCCCAGCGGCTGTCGAGATAACGGTCCATCCTCTCGTGGAAGTCGTCCGCCCGATAGCTGAAGCTTTGCATCGAGTGGATGAGCCGGGCCTCGCGGTAATCGCCGTGATGGGCCGTTCGCTGGGCTATCCTCACCGCATGGGAGGCTTGCCCGTCCAGATAGTGGCTGAGCGCCCGCATCGTCTCGTACCGGTTTCCCGAGAGCGGGCGGGTCATGGTGCCGAAGCGGAATTGAAACGTCTGGGCGGCCAGCTTGCCGACCGGAGCCAATGCCAGCAGACACGACAGAATGGCCCCCATCAGGACCCATAGTCTTTTTGGACGCTTTATCATCTGTTCCTCCTTCCAAATCGGGTCTACACCCGCGGCCAACAGGGTACCCATCCACTTTAAGGTCATTTGCATCGGCAGCCAAATCGCCCCATCCGGTAAACACCGGAGGCGCTCCCGCCTGTCGCATCCGCCGCTGAAGCTCCATTCCTGGAGTGGGAGAGCGATTCATGCGCGTGTGCAGAGAACGCACAGGCGGCGCGCCGCGCGGGTCGCTCAACTTCCAGCAACCCACGCTGAAGTGATTGCCGATCGACGTTACAGAGGCGTCAAGGGTGTGACGACATCTCCGTCCGACTCCACGGCCTCATTCTGCCTTCGTAGATTCCCCTATGGAGTAGAGCCACCCCGGGGCCTATATTCGATCTCATAAGTCCAGAGTGAGTGCTGGCCGGCCAGATCCCGGGATCGAGCGCGTGGAGGACGGCAAGGAGATTTCGTGCAACAAAACGTTCAGACCGCCTATTTCCTCGGAGCGGGGGCCAGCCGGGCCGATTTCCCCGAGATTCCGCTCATGGACGAGCTGCTGGACGAGATACTCCGCAATGGCTCGGCTCCCGAGGTGCTTCTCGACTTCCTTTCCGATCTCTTCGGCCCCAAGTGCCTCCGCCGGACGGCCGACGCGCCTGTCCGGCCGCGAATGGATGACGTCTTCACGGTGATCGACACGTCGCTATCGGGGCGGTCACCCGCAGCCGGTGGAAGGTCCCGCGAAAAACTGAAGGAGGTCCGGCGCCATCTGATCGCTTCCATCGGCCGGTCGATCGCCAGAAACACCGGAGCGGGGTGGGGACGCATCGCAACTCAGTTCGCTCGGGCCCTTCCCGATCGGATCTCATGCATCATCTCCACAAACTACGACGTCGTCATGGACAACGCGCTCATGGAGCGGAAGCCTGGAAACGTCAACTACGGCGTGCCGATCCGGGAGGCCGTCTATCGATCGGAGGGGCGCCCCCAGGGGCGGTTCGACGAGATCCACCACTTCAAGCCTCTCCCCGAGAGCCAGGAAATCATCCGAACGGGCAATATCCCGCTGCTCAAGCTGAACGGATCCTTGAACTGGCTATACTGTCCTCGCTGCGAGGAGCTCGACATCACGCTGCAGCAGGGACGGGGAGCCCTCTCTATTCTGGACGAGCTCGAGCTGGGCCGGTGCAGCTCCGAGGGATGCACATCTCCCTATCAGACTCTGCTCGTAGGGCCAAGTCTGGAACAGCGTTACGAGCACCGGGTGCTGAGCGATATCTGGAGAAGAGCCGAGCGCGCGCTGGAGAAGTCGGCCCGCCTGGCGATCATCGGATACTCCATGCCGGACGCCGATTACCTGGTGCGGGCGATGCTGGCCAGGACCTTCGCCCACCGGAGCAAGGATGTCATGGTCGTCACGAAGGTGGATACCGCTTTCGATCGGCATCTCCTCGAGCGCAGGTTTCGGAGGCTATTCGTGGATTGTCAGTTCGGGGTCGACGGATTCGCGGGCTTCGTGAGTAGAATGACCGGGGAACTGTAGGCAATTCAGGCTGCAGTGTGCGATTCATCTGCGCGCATTCCCTTCCGAACCCGCCTCGGATCCTGGCCGCGAAGCCTCACCCGCCTGGTTTTTCACCCTATGCCATGAAATGCAGCGCAGACGGCAGAACATCGAGGGCTTCGCAACGCAGGGCGAGCACCTCGCCATCGACCACCAGATCGACCGGGCCGTCGAGCAGGAACTCCACGCGGCGGACAGCGCGACGGGAAGCGCGCGGGTGGTTGACGTGAGAACCGTCGTAGAGCGTGTGCAGGTTCGCAACGATGCCGAGTCTGCCCACGGGCCCCCATCGGACATATTCGATCAAGCCATCCGCCGTGTCGGCGTCGGGAGCGATCATCATTGTGCGTCCCGTGAACTTGCTGTTGTTGAAGGCAAGGAAGAGGCAGGGACGCCGATCGAAATCGGCC
>DASYRY010000034.1:0-5017 GCA_036004025.1 Candidatus Polarisedimenticolia bacterium
CGCGGTCGTCTTCGCCGAGACGGGGCTGCTCATCGGTTTCTTCCTGCCGGGCGACTCGCTCCTCGTCACGGCCGGTCTCCTCGCCGCGAGCGGCCAGGTCCATCTCGACATCGTCTGGCTGAACTTCGCGCTCATGGCGGCCGCCATTCTCGGAGACGCCACCGGTTATTGGATCGGCTTCCGCGCGGGGATGGCGATCTACAACCGGCCGGATTCCTTCTTCTTCCGCCGGAAGCACCTCGCCGCCGCCCACGCGTTCTACGAGAAGCACGGCGGCAAGACGATCATTCTCGCGAGGTTCATGCCCATCATCCGGACCTTCGCGCCGGTGGTCGCCGGCGCGGGCACCATGAGCTACCGGCGATTCGCCGCCTACAACGTCGTCGGCGGAATCGGCTGGGTGGCCTCCATGACGCTCACCGGATACTTCCTCGGACGGGCCGTCCCCAACCTGGACAAGCACCTCCACGAGCTGGTGGCGCTGGTCATCTTCCTCTCGCTGCTCCCCGGCATCATCGCTTACCTGCGGGAGCGCTTCGGGAAATCGAAGACGCTTCCTTGAGCGGGCGGCTCGAGCCCCTCCTGGGATAAGATGCTTCCTCCTTGCCCAAGCTGGAACTTCATCTTCGAGGCTTGTCCATGCGCCGACCGTTGCTTCTGTTGATCTGCATCGCCCTTGCGGGAGCGCGGGCTGCTTCGGCTCCCCCTTCCGCGGCTCCGCGCCACGCCGCGGCCTCATCTCCCGAGGCGAAGCAGTTCCTGGCGCTCTATGGCTCCCTCTACGAGACGGTGCGCTACGAGGCCCAGAAAGCGGAGTGGGCCGCGAGCACCGACGTGACCGACGAGCACGTGGGAGGCCGCATCGCGGGGGGAAAGGCCCTGGCGGCGCTGGCCGGATCTCCGGCGATCATCGAGAAGTGTCGTGATCTCCTGAAGCACCCCGAGGCGCTCTCGGAGCTGGACGCGCGGCAGATCCAGAAGATCCTGCTGGAGGCCGCCGAGGCTCCCGGAACCATCCCGGAAATCGTGGCGAAGCGCGTGGAGGCGGAGGCCCGGCAATCGAGCATCCTCGACTCGTTTGTCTTCTGCCTCGAGCGTCGAGGCGACGAGTGCGTGAAGCCGGTGACCGCGAACGAAATCGATGACCTCCTCGCCAAGTCCACGGATCTCCGCGAGCGTGTCCGGGTCTGGAACGCCTCGAAGGAGTCGGGACCCGCTTTGAAGCAGGGCCTCGTGCAGCTGCGGGAGCTGCGCAATGCGGTCGCCAAGGAGATGGGGTACCGCTCGTTTTTCGAGCTCCAAGTGGCCGATTACGACATGACCGTGGACGAGATGATGGGAATGCTCTCGTCCTTCATGCAGGACATGGAGCCCCTCTACCGCGAGGTCCATTGCTGGACCAAGTACGAGCTGGCGAGGAAGTACCGGGAGCCGGTCCCGAAGAGAATCCCCGCTCACTGGCTGAACAACCGCTGGTCTCAGAACTGGACGGGAATCGTGGAAGGGGTGGACCTCGACCCTTACTTCAAGGACAAGACTCCGGAATGGATCGTGAAGAAAGGGGAAGCCTTCTACGTCTCGATGGGATTCCCCCCTCTTCCTGAGACGTTCTGGAAGCTCTCGGATCTCTATCCCGTGCCGCCCGGCTCGACCCGCAAGAAGAACACCCACGCCTCGGCATGGGACATGAGCCTCGAAGGAGACGTCCGCTCCCTGATGAGCGTGCAGGCGAACTCTCGCTGGTTCGGCACCTCCCACCACGAGCTGGGTCACATCTACTATTACCTGTCCTACGACCGCCCGCAGGTGCCCCTCTTCCTGAGGGAGGGAGCCAATCGGGCCTTTCACGAAGGGATCGGAGACCTGATCTCGATCGCCTCGGGGCAGGAGCCCTATCTGCGTGCGGTCGGAATCCTGCCGCGCAAAGCGAAGATCGACCGGAAGAAGTGGCTGCTCAACGAGGCCTTGGAAGAGGCGGTCCCGTTCATTCCCTGGTCGGCGGGCACCATGTCTTTCTGGGAGAGGGATCTCTACGAACGAGACCTGCCGCCGGAGCAGTTCAACCAGCGCTGGTGGGAGTACGTCGCCCGATTCCAGGGAGTGGAGCCTCCGGCGCCGCGGGGAGAGGAGTTTTGCGACGCCGCGACCAAGACCCACGTCAACGACGACCCCGCTCAGTACTACGACTACGCCATCGCCACGGTGCTGAAGTATCAGCTCCACGAGAAGATCTGCCGGGATGTCCTCAAGCAAGATCCCCATGCGTGCAACTACTACGGGAGCAAGGCGGCCGGCGCATTCCTCCGAGGGATCCTCGAGCTGGGGGCGACCCGCCCGTGGCGACAGGTGATCCGCGAAGCCACCGGCTCGGATTTGAGCACCAAGGCGATGGTCTCCTATTTCAAGCCCGTCCTCGAAAGCCTGAAGAAACAGAACGCGGGAAGGCAATGCGGATGGGAATGATCGGACGGCTGCGGCTCGCCGCCGCGCTGCTCGCTCTGGGAGCGGGCGGGATCGGACCCGCGATGCCCGCGGAGGCGCCGCCCCCGATCCGTGACAACAGCTTCCTGGTGGAAGAGGCATACAATCAGGAAGCGAAGGTGGTCCAGCACATCAGCAGCTTCCTCGGGTTCGGCGACGATCGGGACTGGCTGTATGCCTTCACTCAAGAATGGCCCCTGGGCGGGCAGGCTCACCAGCTCAGTTACACCCTCGCGCTGGCGGACCCGGGCTGCCTGGGGGGCGAGACCGGAGCCGGCGATACTTTCGTGAATTACCGGTATCAGGTCGCCGGAGGAGGGCCCGAGCGGGTGGCGTTCGCTCCACGGGCGAGCCTGCTGCTTCCCACCGGGAACGTGCGGGAAGGCCGGGGGAGGGATGCCTTCGGGGTGTTCGTCAACCTTCCGTTGAGCGTCGAGTACACGCCCGCGCTCGTCGGACACTACAATGCGGGCGCGGGTCGCGTTTTTTCCGCGAAGGACGCGGCGGGCGGCGAATCCGATCTCACCGATTTCTTCCTGGCGCAGAGTCTCGTTTGGCTCGCGCGTCCCACGTTCAACGTGATGCTGGAAGCCGTCTGGGCCAGCGAGGAGGAGGTCGTCGGGCCCGGGGTCGCGGATCGGTCCAGCAGCCTGCTCATCAATCCTGGGCTGAGATGGGCCATCAATCGCCCCTCCGGTCTGCAAATCGTCCCGGGCATCGCCGTGCCGATCGGCCTAGGTCCCAGCCGTGGCGAGGAAGCCCTCTTTCTCTATCTCAGCTTCGAGCATGCCTTCGCCCGCGACCGCAGCGAATGATTTCCGGCTCCGGGCGGGCCCGACACTCGTAAGAGCGAGCCACGATCGCGCGTACGAGCCTGCGATCCAGGGCGGAAAGTGAGACCCGTCTGGGGATTCCACACGGCAGGATCCTGGCGCTTCCGGGCGTCGTGGCAGGCGCGTTCCTCCTCCTGTGTCTTGTCGCGTACCTCTTCCAGCGAAACCTGATCTATTTTCCGATTCGATGGACCGAAGACCAGGCGAGCCGGGCCAACCCCGGGTACGAGACGGTCTGGATCCCGACGCCGGAGGGGGCGAGACTGCATGCCTGGATGCACCGCACCGCCGCCTCCCCCTGGACGGTCGTCATCACCCACGGGAACGCCGGGAATCTCATGTTTCACGAGCCGGTCCTCGCGCTCTGCCGGGACCTCGGGCTCCAGGCGATCCTGTTCGACTATCGCGGCTATGGCCTGAGCCCCGGGCGGCCGACCCAGGAGGGACTCTTACTCGACGCGCAGGCGGTCGTCGATTACCTGGAGGGATCGCTCGGAATTCCCCCTGTGCGCTTGGTCTACTTCGGTCAATCGCTGGGGAGCGGAGTCGCGGCGCTCCTGGCGGAGCGGCGCCCGCCCGGAAGGCTCATCCTGGAGTCGGGTTTTCCGTCGCTGGCGAGGGTCGCTGCTCATCATTACCCTTTTCTCCCCGCCGGACTTCTGCTGCGCGATCGCTACGATGCGGAGCGGGCTTTGCGCGGGATAGGCTGCCCCGTGCTCTTCCTTCACCCCGTGGAGGACGAGATCATTCCCTTCGAGCTGGGACGGGCTCTTTTCGCGCAGGCGAAGGAGCCGAAGACTTTCGTTCCCATTCCCGGCGCGCATCACAATGACGCCTTTGAAGTCGCGCCGGCCGAGCATCGCAGGGCCATCGGAGAGTTCCTGAAAACGGGGAGGCAGGAGAGGCCGGACGGCGGCATCGAGGATCCCGTCACTTCAGGGCCTGCTCGAGGGTCGACGGATCGTCCAGCAGGAGCCACTCCACCACCGAGAGGGGCAGGCTTCCGTTCTTGAGCAGGTCGTCGTGGAACTGGCCGAGGCGGAACTCGTTCCCCATGCGGTCGCGATAGCGTCCGAGAAGGCGCATGATCTGCCACTTTCCCACCATGTAAGTGATCTTTTGCGTGGGGTCCGAAGCCGCTCCTGCGGCCTCTCCTTCCGCGGCTTCCCGATCCAGCCCTCCGGCCTCCATGAAGTAGCGGACCGCCTGTTCGAAGCTCCAGCGCCCCGTGTGAAGGTTGACGTCCACTCCGATGCGCGCCGCACGGTACCGGGACAGTCGCAGCACCTGGCCCTGGGACGCCGAGTTATCGGGATAGAGCCCGGTGCGCATCAGCATCTCCTCGGTATAGAGCGCCCACCCCTCCACGAAGATGCCGTCCTGATGCTCGCGGCGGATCTCGTTGTCGAGATGATTGGCGATGGAGATCTGCAGGAAGTGCCCCGGAATCCCTTCGTGACCCAGGATGGGCCGAGGGTCCTCGATCGCCGCCCGGATGTAGAAATTACCGCTCTTCGGGTTGTAGGTCGGAATAAAGTAGAACCCCGAGCTGTCCTTGTCGTAGAGGCCGGGAGCGTTCATGAAACCGCCCGGACTGGTGGGCTTGAAGGCGTCCGGGAGCTGGCGAATGGTGAACGCTCCGAGATAGGAAGGCAGCGTGAGGAGCCGGTTCTTCTCCAGGAAATCGATCATCTCCCTCTGGC
>DASYRY010000035.1:0-3507 GCA_036004025.1 Candidatus Polarisedimenticolia bacterium
GGTTCTCTATGACGACCATGGAAATGCCATCGTCATGGACGCGGGAGGCAACGTTATCGTGGTGGGAGACTTCTTCGAAGGAGTCGATTTCGGCGGAGGCGCGCTGACAAGCCCGGGAGGTATCGACGGCTTTCTGGTGAAGTTTGGTCCCTAGTGACGAAGACTTTCCGCGGCACCCGAGCCTAGGCGAGCGAGTGGATCCAAGCACCTGCCAATCACCCGCTCGATGAACCGGCCTTCCATTTGTTCGAGTCTGGAATAGGGCGCTGTTGCCACTTTGGAGCTTCCGGCGGGAAAACCGAGGAACTGAAGCGAAAGTGCATTCTCGCCCTTTTGGCCTCGGCTGACTTCTCGCTCAACCTGGCGGCGTCGCCCCTCCAGCGGCGGGCGAAGGTTCCTCAGAGAACTCATAACAATCTGGTCCGTGCCCATGCTAGGAGCACGGGGAAAAGGGGCGTCTCCCGCGCTCAGGGGACGCCCCTTCTCCATTTCCCGAGATTGTGCGCCAACATCGGCCGGCGCCGCCTCGAGAAGGCTTACTCTCTACGGGCCGCTGTCAACACTGCACTTGTTCGGGTTGGCAGGGGCTGACCGGTCCAATGACCGTGCATCCGGAGTCATTGGCGCCGTTCGCTGCACAAGGGAAGGAAGCCGCCGGAGAAGTGCGTCTGCATCACCTTCGACGACGGCTACGCCGACAACTATCTCCATGCCTTCCCTCTGTTGCGCCAACACCGCCTGCCCGCGACGATCTTCCTGGCCACCGGATTCCTCGGCGGGAAACGGGGACGTTTCTGGTGGGACGAGGTCTGCCGCTGGCGCGCCGCAGGAACCACCTCCGTCGAGCTGGAGGGGATGGGGCGGCGCGAGGTGGGGACCCTCGCGCAGCGGGACCGGCTCCTGGAGGAGCTGAAACACCTGCCGATCGACATGATCGTGGAGCGCGTGCGCGCCGCCTCCTCCCGCCTCGGGCTCGCGGCGGATCCCAAGGCGCGCGAAGAATTCCTCGACTGGGATCAGGTCCGGGAGATGCAACGGGAGGGGATCTCCTTCGGCGCCCACACCGTGAGCCACTGCCTGCTGCCGCGCGAGACCTCCGAGCGCCGCAGACAGGAGATTCGCCAGAGCCGCGCCGAGATCGAATCGCAGACGAACCGTCCGTGCAGCCTCTTCTGCTATCCCAATGGAGCCTGGGACGAGGAGACGCGCCGGGAGGTGATCACGGCTGGATACGAAGGGGCTATGGCGACCTTTCCACGGGACGTCTTGACGGGAAGGGATCTGTACCGGCTCCCCCGCAAGATTGTGAACCTCCGGTCCGACATGACGGTGTTCCGCTTCAAGCTCTCCCCCGACGCCGAGCGCATCAAGCAGCTGCTGCAGCCGGTCACCCGGAGAAGCGCGTGATCGTCCTCGGGATTTCGGCGCTCGACAAGGAAAGCACCGTGGCGATCCTGCGGGGCGGGCGGCTCACCTTTGCGCTCTCGGAGGAGCGCCTGTCGCGCGACAAGCAGCAGGGCGGGTTTCCCCGGCTCAGCCTGCGCGCCGCGCTCGATTTCGAGGGATTGGAGCCGCGGCAGATCGATGCGGTCGCCTATCCGTTCCTCGGCGCGTCCGCTCGGCGGTCGTCCAAGTCCATCTCCCTTGCCAGTACCACCTTGGCACTGACGCAGGGCGGGGCCTCGGAGAGCATGAATCGTCAGCTCCGGCGGCGTGTCGAAGGTGACTGGCCCGCTCCTAGACGCTGCAATCGCAACGCACACCTACGGCTTCACCCTGGTGGGTCGGAAGCCCCTCCGCAGTCCACTCCCGCCAGCCCGCGTTCATCTCTTTGACGAAGAATCCTAGTTCTGCCAACTGCAGAGCCGCCCTCGCGGAGAGGTGTCACGTGTGGGTCCAGCAGTACGTGGCAAACTCCCGGTCCTTCGGCAACTGGGCGGCGAGGGCGTCGAGTTCCTCGAGCGGAAGGCACCAGGCTCCCGGGATGTGGCCCTGGTCGAAGGCCTGTCGCGCGCGAGTGTCGAGAAGGATGAAATCCCCCTTACTCTCCTTGACCTTCCTGATGACATCCGCTTTCTGTCGCTCCGCCCGGAGCTTCGCTGCGAAGTAGTCCCGGTTAGCATGGATCTCATCTGGGTTGAATGCCATGTGCACCTCTTTGTTTCGCCGATTCTGGGGTCGGCCTCATTACCGGAAGGACATGCCTGTCCAAGCCGCAACCGCGTGCTTCACCTTCTTCGTTGGAGAATCCAGCCGATCAGGACACCCGTGGTCACCGCTCCCACCAAAGTCTTGACTGGGTTGTGCCGCACCCACCCTTTGGTGTCGCGATACAGATCCTCGAGGTTCTTCTTTTTGATCTCTTCGAATTTTTCGCGGGAGGTGTCTGGGAGCGCGTGTAGCTTTCGATCGGCTGTCTCGCCCAGTGAGGAAAACACATGCAGTGGCATGATCGGTCCTCCATCAGTTTGGACCGGGCATCTTGAGCATAACAGTCCGGCAAGGATCCGCCCAGTATTGAACCTGGCCTCACCGGACCCTCTCGGCGGCTGTGCGGACTCTCAACCACTCAGAGCCAAGTTCCTACTGTCGGTTCAATTCCTCGCTGACCGGAGACATCTTCCAATCATCACCCTCAAGCGCGTCGCGTAGTAGTTGTCGACTCGCATCCCTTTTCTGGTAACCGCGCTACCTCTCTGTTCGTTTTCACTCGGCTGCCGGTGATGCGGTCGTCGCGGAACCCTCCGCTGATCAAGAAATCAGCACTCCTCTCGAGCTTCTCTTTCCGACGGTTCATTTCCGACTCGCAGAAACCGCGAAAATGGCCGCATGATTTCGATGGTCCACTACACCACCGTGGACTGCATTCCCCGCAGTTACAGGTACGCATCCCCGATCCGCTTCAGGCCGGCGGTGTCGGTCTCCCGGACGGCTTTGGCCAGGAAGGCGTTGGCGGCGATGAGAGGGGCCACTCGTGGAGAAGTCCAGCACGTCGGTTTTCGTGAGGGAGTACGAACTGCTGCTGCCTTGCGCAAGCACTTGATGGCCCATAGGTTCTTGCCGCCTGGCTCCTTCTCCATGACCGCTGGGATAGCGACCCGGCCAGGATGACATCTACCGGAAGTTTCGGCTCGATTACTGTCCCTTCTCCAGTTCGGCCATGCGGCGATGCATCTCATCGCGAGAGACTTCCTCGACCACGGCGCAGATGGTCCACCGGTTCCCACCGACGTCCTTCACGGTTGCGGTTCGATAGCCGTAGAATTGGTTTTTCGGTTCGGTCACCGCTGTCGCTCCTGCGGCGAGCGCCCGCCGGAAGGTCCGATCCACCTGATCGCCATCGTCGACGTAGTACGACAGCGAGGCGGGCATAGGATCCACACCCGGCATCGGCTCGCCCAGCATCACCACCGAGTCGCCGATCCGGACTTCGGCATGGGCAACCGACCCGCCGGGGCCGTCGTAGCGGTCGACCACCTTGCCGTCGAATGCTTTCTCAAGAAACTG
>DASYRY010000036.1:0-8655 GCA_036004025.1 Candidatus Polarisedimenticolia bacterium
AGCTCAAGGCCGTGAGGAGGACCCCCAGGACCATCAAAACGCCGGAGACGAGGGTCTCGGGAGTGCGGCCCACGGCCGCGTAGACGAGACTCACGCCGTCGCCGAAGAACCATCGAGACTGCATGATTCCAAACTTCGCGGGGTAGATTACCGGCATCAGGGCGGAGAAGAGAAGGTTCTGTGGAATCGAGGCGTCGGGCGTCTGGGCGAGGACATAAGAGCCGCGGGAAATGAACCCCGCCGGATCGCTCATCGCCGACACGAGCTGGGGGACCATCAGGATCAGGAAGGTTCCCGTGGCCCATCCCACCTGCCTCCAGGTCAGGGGGTCCCTGCGCAGCAGCCTGCGGCGCGCCAGCGCCCAGAGGACGAAGGCCAAGGGAACGATCCGGAAGCTCGTATAGCTGTACATGCCCCCCGCCAGCAGCACTCCGGTGAGAATGAAGAAGATCGCCTTGCGACCCCTCACAGCGCGCTGGAACGCGCCGACCGCCGCCAGGAGAAACACCGGGAGGAGGATGTTCCGCAATCCCGTCCTGCTGTACAGGATGTGCCAGGGAGAGACGGCGAGCAGAAAGGCCGCGAACAGCCCGACGCGTCTCGAGAAAAGCTCCTTTCCTGCAAGGTAGGCGAGCGCCACGGCCCCCATTCCGCAGAGGAAGGACAGGAATCTCAGCGACGCGATGCCCGGGCCCAGGAGCACGAACAGCGGCATCAGAAGGATATGGAACAGGGTCTCCCGGGAGAGGCCGATGCTCGAGAAGGGTGCGATCTTCTCGCCCACGAGAAAGCGGCAGGCGATGAGCCCCTCGATCCCCTCGTCGTTGTTGAGACCCCAAGGAATGACGCTGCTCTCGAGGCGGCGCAGCAGGAATGCCAGCAGGAGGATTCCCGCCAGCAGGATCAGAGTTTTGCGGCCCGAAAGATCGGGCGAGGAGACCGCCGCCTCTTCCTTCGCCTTCCAGAGTCCCGCGACGAGAACTCCCGCGCCCGCCAGCAGGAGCATTCCCCCCATCGCGCTGAGGCCTGCGAAGAGGACGACGGCCTCCCCTGACAATCCCAGGACCAGCGCTCCGAGCAGGGCTGCGGTGGAGCTCGACTTCATCGAAGGTATCCCAGCGAGCGCAGCCGCTCTTTCATGGCGTCGCTCAATTCCGTGGCATCCTCCGGAGACGGACCCGGGCTTTTCCACAGGAAGAAGCCCAGCTCTTCCCCGTTGCGGAATACCGGACGGGCGAGGATATCCGAAGCAAGGTCGCCCGCGAAGCTGAACGGATGCGATGGGGGCCGCTTCCGACCCGCGCCGACGAAGATCCGCGCCGATTCCTCCGCGCCGTCCAGCGCCAGAGCGAAGCCTAGCCCCGCGTCCGGCGGATCGACCGAGAAGCTCAGCCCGCCGCCCCTGAGGACGGACTGCAGATCGAAGTCGATCCTCTTTCCTCGAATCACTCGATGCCGCCCGGTCTCGGGGAAGAGAGGGACGACTCGCGTGAAGAGACCCTGGGTTTCGATGGAGCCTGAGAATCGATGGGGCTTACCATCGGAGCTCCAGCGGAGGTTCCATCCTCCGGAGAGGACGTCGATCCTCTCGAACAGGGCCTGTTCGAGAGCCATCCCTTCTTTCGCCCTCGTCGGATAGAGATTGGCTTGCTCGCCCGGGTCGCCTCTCAGGTCGTAGAACTCCCGCGCGTTGTTCTCCAGACTCACGATCAGCTTCTGGGAGGGCATCCTGTAGGACTTCCGATAGGCGTCGAACCGGATGGTTTCGCTGACCGCGGGCCTGGAGCCGACTGCCTCCGCGCTCATCAGCGGAAGCAGGGATTCTCCCTCCACCCCTCGCGGTGCCGGGATCCCCGCCAGCGAGCAGAGGGTCGGGAATAGATCGAGGGTGCGCACCTGCTCGTGGATACGTCGACCTCCGCCCGCGTGCCGGAGATCGGCGACCAGAAGCGGAACACGGATCACCTCATCGTAGAGATTCCGGCCGTGACCCAGCGAGCGATGCTCTTTGAACTCTTCGCCGTGATCGGAGAGAACGATCACGACGCTTCGCCCGGCGACTCCGGCCTTCTCGAGCCCTTCCAGGAAACGCCCGATCTGGGAGTCGACGTAGGCGATCTCGCCGTCGTAGAGATCGACAAGGTGCTGCACGTCTTCCTTGGCCAGCGGGCGGTCGGGCCGCGCGTACTCGGAGAAGCTGGCGTACTTGCCGGTGAGGCTCCCCGTGTAAGGACTCGTGAAGCGATCCGCGAAGGGTGGTGGCGGGTCGTAGTCCCAGTGGGGATCGAAGTAATGGACGAAGAGGAAGAAGGGGCGCTTCCCGAGAGCGCGCACTTGCTCAAGCGCCCGGTCGGTCACCTTCTCGGCCCGGGGTTCGAGCCCCGCCTCGAAGCGATAGTCCTTCGAGAGTCCGAAGTCGTCGAAGCGATCGAACCCGCGATCGAATCCGAACGGTCGTGAAACGTAGAGGTGGCTCACCACCGCAGCGGTGTCGTAACCGGCGCTTCGCAGGGTCTCCGCCAGCACGGGGATCGAAGGGCTGAGCTTCATCCCATCGTTCTCCACCCGGTGGCTCGAGGGAAGCCGCCCCGTCATGAGGGACATGGTCGAGGGAAGGGTCCACGGAGCGGCGCTGATCGCCTGCTCGAACAGCACGCCGCGAGCCGCGAGGGAATCCAGGTGCGGGGAAGTGTCCCGAGGGTAGCCGTAGGCGTGCAGGTGATCGGCCCGCAGCGTATCGACGAGGATGAGGATCAGGGCAGGGCGGTCCTGGGCAATCCCGCCGCAGCCGGTGGCCGTCAGGAGCGCCCACAGGAGGAGGCTGCCTCCCGGACGACTACTCCCGGCCATCGAATACGATCCGGCCCCCCACCATGGTCACAAGCGGCGCTCCCTTCAGCGTCCACCCTTGATAAGGGGCGTTGCGACTCCGGGAGCGGAAGCGGGAGACATCGACCTCGACCTTCCGATCCAGATCGAGGACCGTGATGTCGGCGACCGCGCCCGCGGCGAGGGTCCCGCGGGGCAGGTTCAGAATCCGCGCGGGGCCGGTGGTGTAGAGCGAAACGAGGCGCGTGACATTCACCACCCCGGCATGGAGCAGCCGATCGAGCGCCAGCGAGACGGAGGTCTCGAGACCCAGGATTCCGAACGGGGCCTGATCGAACTCCACCTCCTTCTCGATCCGGTTGTGAGGGGCGTGGTCCGAGGCGATCGCGTCCACCGTGCCGTCGGCGAGGCCCTGCACGAGGGACTTCCGATCCTCCTCCTCCCTCAGCGGAGGATTCATCTTGGTGTTGGTGTCGTAGAGACTCTCGGCCACCGCGGCGTCGGTGAGACAGAAATGATGCGGCGTCACCTCGCAAGTGGCCCGAATGCCCTTCCTCTTTCCCTCCCGAACCAGCTCGAGACTCTTGCGCGTCGACAGGTGCGCGATGTGGATGAGGCCTCCCGTCATCTCCGCCAGGATCAGGTCCCGGGCGACCATGATCTCCTCGGAAGCCGCCGGGACGCCCCTCAGCCCCAGCACCGTGGAATGGTATCCCTCGTGCATCACCCCGCCGCAGGAGAGCGAGCGCTCCTCGCAGTGATCGATGACCGGGACGTCGAAAATCCGCGTGTACTCCAGAGCCATGCGCATCAGGTGGGAGGAGGAGACCGGGTGCCCGTCGTCGGAAACCGCCACGATTCCGCTCTTCACCATGTCCCCGATCTCGGCGAGCTCCTCCCCTTTCCCCTGCTTGCTGACGCAGCCGATGGGAAAGACGTTGACCGTGGAGCGCAGCCGCGCCTGCGACACGATGTACTCAGTCACGCTCTGGCTGTCGTTCCAGGGATCGGTGTTGGGCATCACCGCAATCGAGGTGAACCCTCCCGCCGCCGCGGCCGCGCTGCCGGACTCCATCGTCTCCTCGTCCTCTCTTCCCGGCTCTCGGAGATGGACATGCATGTCGATGAAGCCGGGCGCGACGACCTTCCCCTTGAGCTCGAGGATCTTGACGTTGTCGGCCGGGAGGTTCTCTCCCACGCGGACGATCTTGCCGTCCCGGACAAGGACGTCCCGGACCGCGTCCAGATTGGCGGCCGGGTCCACGACCCTGCCTCCCTTAAGCAGCCAGTTCACCGACCGCACCTCCCGAGAGCAGGTACAGGACCGCCATCCTCACCGCCACTCCGTTGGTCACTTGATCCAGGATGACCGAGTAGGGCCCATCCGCTACTTCGGCGGCGATCTCCACGCCCCGGTTCATGGGACCCGGATGCATCACGATGGCGTCGCGCTTGGCGCGGCGCATGCGCTCTTCGGTCAGGCCATAGAGCTGAAAATACTCGCGCAAGGACGGGAACGCGCCCCCGACCATCCGCTCCTTCTGCACCCGGAGCATCATGACCACGTCCACCCCTTCCAGCGCCTCGTCCATGCGCGTCTTCACACTCACCCCCAATCTCTCCAGACCCGGCGGCACCAGCGTGGGAGGGCCGCTCACCCGCACTCTCGCCCCCAGCTTCCTCAACAGGAAGACATTGGAGCGCACGACGCGGCTGTGCCGCAGGTCCCCCACGATCGCCACCTCGAGCCCCTCGATGCGACCCTTCTTCTGCCGCATCGTGAAGGCATCCAGAAGGGCCTGCGTCGGGTGCTCGTGAGCCCCGTCTCCCGCGTTGATGATGGCGGAGCGGCAAACCTTCGCCAGCAGATGCGGCGCCCCTGCGGCGGGATGCCGGATGATGATCATGTCCGGCGCCATCGCTTCGAGGTTCCTGGCGGTGTCGAGGAGGGACTCTCCTTTGGAGACGCTGCTTCCGGAGGGAGAGAAATTGAGCGAGTCCGCCGAGAGCCGCTTCTCGGCGATCTCGAAGGAGGAGCGCGTCCGGGTGGAAGGCTCCATGAAGAAGTTGACGATGGTGCGCCCTCTCAAGGTGGGCACCTTCTTGATCGGGCGCTGAGAAACCTCGAGGAAGGATTCGGCCGTATCCAGGATGAGCCGGATCTCCTCGGCCTCCAGCGGTTCGATTCCCAGGAGGTGCTTGTGGCGGAGTCGGAATCCCGCCTCCGGCGTCATTCCTTCTCCTCCCTCGCTTTGGTCTCCCGCTTGCGGCTGGTCATGCCTGGCTTGACGATGTGCACCTCGTCGCGGCCGTCCTCCTCCTTCAGGTGCACCTCCACCTTCTCCTCCCTCGCCGTGGGCAGATTCTTCCCCACGTAGTCCGCCCGGATGGGAAGTTCCCGGTGGCCACGGTCCACGAGGACCGCGAGCTGGATGCAGCTCGGCCGGCCGAAATCGATGATCCCGTCGAGGGCCGCGCGTATCGTCCGGCCGGTGAACAGCACGTCATCGACCAGAATCACTTTCTTCCCGTCGATGGGGAAGTGGATCAGGGTCGCCTTCAGCAGCGCGTGCGGCCCCACGGTGGTGGCGTCATCGCGATAAAGGGTGATGTCCAGGACTCCGACGGGCACCTCGATCCCCTCGATCTCCCGGATCTTGGCGGAGAGCCGCTCGGCGAGCGAGACGCCGCGCGTGCGGATTCCAACCAGGACGAGCTTCTGGAGATCCCGGTTCTTTTCAAGGATTTCATGGGCCATACGGGCCAGGGTCCGGTCAATTTTCCCCTCGTCCATCGCGAGGGCATCAGGGTGAGGAGGCATCGGCTTCCTTCCAGAGTCGGCCGCGGTGCGCCAGGGCAAAAAAAAACCCCGCCGCGGGGGCTAGGGTCGCAGGGACACTTGGCTCATGGTGGCTTCCCTTTCTGACCTCTCGGGATCAGTTTCAAGGTGAATCGAATGCATCTTACCACGGACTCACTTGCTGTCAAGGGGAGCCGCTCGACTCCTCCTTGCGGCGCGAGATGCGGCTCGCCTCATACGAAGGGATCAGCAGGACCGGGCTTCGGGAGATGGTGGCCTCGTCGAAGAGATGGGTCAGGGGATGACCGTCCATGTCCATCCCGATGGCCAGCCGGAGGTCGTAGAGCAGCGTGGGAGTCACGTCCAGAATCGAAGCTTTTCCCAACGGCTTGCCGTGGAATACACCGCTCCCCGCCGCGACGATCAAGCCGTCCGGAGCATGGTCGTGGTAGCCCGAGGCGAGCCGGTCCCCTCCCAGCCACAGGAGAAAGCGCTCGAGCAGCGGAACCGGCTCGATCCCATAGGGGGAGACAATCATCACCAATACCTTGCGCTCCCCGATTCCCTCGTCGGAAGCGAAATAGGGGGCGAGAAACTCTCCGATCCAGTCGTCGAGATACCGGTAGTAGCGCTCCAGGACGGCGCCGTATTTCTCCAGCTCCTTCGGAGGGACGTCCCCGAAGCTGGCAGGCATCGCGTAACGCAGGAACAGGTGGGAGACTCGGTCCAATCCTGGAAGCTGCACCACGACGGTCCCGTAGGATCCCCCGCGCCATGCTTCCAGCGCTTCGGAGGCGACCGCTTCGTCCTCTTCCAAGGCGCGCCGCAGGTCGTCCCTCAGGCGCCTTGTGGAGGGAGGCGTCGGAATCTCCGGATCGAGGAAACGGTCCAGCAGCGCGCTTGGACGAGAAGCGCTCCGGGGCTCTCGCAGCTCACCCGTGCGGAAGATCGCCGCCGGTGAGTGGAGACGATTCAGGATTTGCACGAGCGTCAGGGCCCGCGACTGGGAGGGATCCTGCGTACTGCGGGTCAGGCCCGAGAGCGGAGCGAGTCGGCGGAACAGGAATCCCCTCGGAGCGACACGCAGCTCCCCGCCGCCGAAGGGGAGGTCGTAGCGGACGTCTCCCAGGATGTGATGCTTGGAGGGCAGCTTTCCCGTGAACAGGCTTTCCCATGCCACGACCGGCACGCAGGGACGAAAGGAAGCGAGTCGTCCGTGCGCCCCCTGTTGAATGAGCTTGCCGAGCCAGGGAAGCTTGCCTTGCGCCACGAGCGGCAGCACCTGGTCCAGCGTGGCTCCCTCGAATCCGAAAACCAGCAGTCGAGGCGCGTCGCGCGACGGCGGGATCAGCTCCGGCGTGTAGGGGGAAGGCTTGGCCTCCGTGTGGCTCCCCCGCACCATCAGGAGGAGGATCGGGAGCAGCCCCGCCGCGAGGAAGCACGCCCTTCGGGTGGCGCGCGCCTTTCGCACCCCTTGGATCAGCGCCGCCAGGATCACTCCCACGGCAGTCAGTCCCACGACGCAGGCCGCCACGCGCAGCCGGGTTCCAGCGTCCTGGGGAATCGAGACGCCCGCCAGCTCGGCATTGAGCCCATAGAGAATCGAGACCAGCACGAGGTTGACACCGCTGAATCCGAGCAGGTACTTGAAGCTGAACCAGCGCAATCGCAGCCTCCGGCGAGCGAAGATTCTCAAGAATCGATACCCCGCGGGCCAGGCCACCGCGAGCGGAAGGGAGAGCAGGACCCACAGCGGGAGAAGCGCCGCCAAGGTGCCAAGCCGGATCGGCACGATGGGGTTCAGGAAGAAAACAAGAAGCACGAGGAGCAACGCCGCGTAGAGCGAAGACAGCCACGCTACGGCCAGCATCCGGACGAAGACCATGAACCCGAATGGTAGCATAGCGCCGGATTGTCATTTCCCGATCCCTCTGCTACCATGCCGCCCCGGTTCCGGCCGAAATGATGATTTCATCCAGCCCAAGAGTCCTCCACGACCACCGGTCGCGGGTTTCCGAGAACCTGGACCTGGGGTCTTCTCATTTCTTGATGACCCTGGAGGCGGAGGCCATTGCGGCCTCGGCCCGGCCGGGACAGTTCGTGATGCTGCGTTTCGCGGGCAGCCTGGATCCGCTCCTTCCACGTCCCATGAGCATCTGCAACGTGCTCCCCGCCGAGGGGCCGCGCACCGGTCGCATTCAAATCCTCCACAAGATAGTCGGGCGAGGGACTCAGCGGCTCTCCATGCTCCGGCCGGACGAGACGATCCAGGTCTTGGGGCCTCTGGGGATCCCCTTCGAGGCTCCTTCTCCTGAGGCTTCCGGACGGGATGCGGTCATGGTCGCGGGGGGAATCGGAATCGCCATCTTCCCTTTCCTCGTCCCCTTGCTCCGGCGCTCGGGCTGCCCGAGCCTGCTGCTCTTCGGTGCGCGCTCGTCGGGTGACCTGATCCAGCGCGACTGGTTCGCCCAGCAGGGGGTGCAGGTGAGCACCGCCACCGAAGATGGCAGCGAGGGCCGGCGGGGATTCGTGACCGCGCTGCTCGAAGAGAGGCTCTCGGCCGGGCGCCCGGTGGCGATGATCTACGCCTGCGGCCCCCAGGCGATGCTGCGGGCGGTGAGCCGGGTCGCTCAGGACGCGGGAGCGCCTGCCCAGCTGTCGCTCGAGTCTTATATGGGCTGCGGCATCGGCGCCTGCCTCGGGTGCGTGGTGAAGGTACGCCGCGACGGCGACTGGGCCTACCTAAGAATCTGCGTCGACGGACCCACGTTCCTCTCAGACGAGGTGATCTGGGAATGACGACGCAGCCGAATCTGGAAGTTCGCCTGGGCCCCCTGAAGCTCAAGAACCCGATCGTCACCGCGTCGGGAACCTTCGGCTATGGGACCGAATTCCTCCCCTTCGTGGACCTGGGACGCCTGGGAGGCATCTGCGTGAAGGGACTCTCCCTCAAGCCGCGCCAGGGAAATCCCCCGCCTCGCACCTTCGAGACTCCCGCAGGGATGATCAACGCCATCGGCCTCGCC
>DASYRY010000037.1:0-5087 GCA_036004025.1 Candidatus Polarisedimenticolia bacterium
CGCGGGACGCCTCCCGGCTGCTCGTCGTCGAGCGTTCCACAGGGCGGCTGGAACACCGAGTGTTCCGGCAGCTTGCCGATCTTCTCGACCCTGGAGACCTGCTCGTCTTCAACGACACGCGAGTTTTCCGTGCTCGGGTGATCGGGCGCAAGCCCACGGGCGGTGCGCTGGAATTCCTTTTCGTGCGACCCTCGGGGGATCGGATCTGGGAGACTCTCTGCAACGGGACCCGCGAGCTGCGCGACGGGATGCTGGTGCGATTCGCCGAGGAGATGGAGGCACGCGTCGCCGGGCGGAAGGAAGCCTCGACCCTTCTCGAGTTCCCTCCGGGCCAGGACGTCGAAGCGTTCCTGGACCGCTGCGGGGAAGTTCCACTCCCTCCTTACCTCCATCCCGGGGCGCGGTCGTCCCCAGGAACAGAGAGCGCGTCGGAGCGCTATCAGACCATCTACGCGCGCTCGCGGGGAGCGGTGGCCGCCCCGACTGCCGGGCTGCACTTCACCCGGGAGCTGTTCGCGAGGCTGGATGAGAAGAAGATCCGACGCGTCTTCCTGACGCTGCACGTGGGTCCCGGCACGTTTCTGCCCGTCCGGAGCGAGGACGCCCGGCAGCACCGGGTGCCCGGCGAACGGTTCGATCTCCCCGGGGAGACGGCGAAGGCGGTGGCGTCGACCCGCCGGGAAGGCGGCCGCGTCGTCGCCGTCGGCACCACGGTCGCACGGGTGCTCGAGCACGTGGCGCGGCGCTCAACGTGGGAGGCGGCAAGAGGAGAATGCGACCTCACCCTGCTTCCGGGCGACGAGTTCCGCTGCGTGGATGCTTTGATCACCAACTTCCACCTGCCCCGGACGACGCTCCTGCTCCTCGTGGCCGCCTTCGCCGGCAGGGAGCGCATTCTCGAGGCGTACTGTCAGGCCCTGGAGCGCGGATACCGATTCTATAGCTACGGCGACGCCATGCTCCTGATCTGAAGCGAGAGAGACCGGCATGTTCTTCCAGGTGACGGGTAGGGATCCGGCCAGTGGCGCGCGATGCGGGCTGATCCAGACGCGCCACGGCAGCGTGCTGACGCCCGCGTTCATGCCCGTGGGCACGCAGGCGAGCGTCAAGGCCCTCGACCCAAGGGACCTTCAGGAACTCGGTTACCGGCTCGTCCTCGCCAACACGTACCACCTGTCGCTCCGTCCGGGCGGCGGAACCATCGCGAAGCTCGGCGGCCTGCACCGCTTCATGGGTTGGGAAGGGCCGATCCTCACCGACAGCGGCGGCTTCCAGGTGTTCAGCCTCGCGGAGCTTCGTCATCTCGACGACGACGGAGTCGAATTCGCGAGCCATCTGGACGGCAGCCGGCTTCGGCTCACCCCGGAGCTGTGCGCGGAGATCCAGCGGGACCTGGGCGCCGACGTCGTGATGCCGCTGGACGATTGCCCTCCTTTCCCCGCGCCGCGCTCGCGCGTCGAGGAGTCGGTCCGGCGGACCTCCGCGTGGGCAAGAAGGAGCCTCGAGGTGAGCGCGGGCGAGGGACAGCATCGCTTCGGCATCGTGCAGGGCGGCGTGCATCCGGACCTGCGAAGCCGGAGCATGTCGGAGATCGCAGCGCTACCCTTCGAGGGGTTCGCCCTGGGAGGCATCGGGGTCGGAGAGCCCCCGGAGATGGCTCTCGAGGTGGCCTCGGGCGTGGCGCCGCTCCTTCCCGCCCAGGCTCCGCGCTACGCCATGGGAATCGGCGTTCCGGAGCAGATGCTGGCGATGATCGCCGAGGGAGTCGACCTGTTCGACTGCGTGCTCCCGACCCGCAACGCGCGCAACGGCACCCTGTTCACGTCGCGGGGGAGGATGAACATCAAGCGCCGGGAGTATCGGGAAGATTCGGCCCCGCTCGATCCCGATTGTGCGTGCTACGCGTGCCGGAATTTCCCCCGGGCGTATCTGAGGCACCTCTACACGAGCCGCGAGCCTCTCGCCTCCCGGCTCAACACCCTGCACAATCTCACTTACTTCGCGTCCCTCATGAGACAGGCGCGGGAGGCGATCGGGATGGGTCGCTTCGGGCGGATGCGCGGCGAGCTGCGGTCCGCCTACGGTGGGAATGCCGCCGGGGAACCGCCCGAGAATTGATGCACAGAAATGCGGCGTGCTACGATGAGCCCCGCCGCGCCCTTCGAGCGCGCCGTGGATTTCACCCCTGACGGATTCTGAGGATTGCCATGCGGCGAAGCTTGTCCCTTCTCGCCCTTTTGACCTGCTCCTTCATGGCCGGGGCTTGCGCGGCCTCGGAGGCGAAGCGGGCCGCGGCCGAAGGTTCCCGGCTTTACGATCGGGGTGAGTACGACGCCGCTCGTCCTCTGCTCGAGAAGGCGGTGGCGAAGGGGATGAAGGACGGAAGGATCTGGTACCAGCTGGCGTACATCTACGACCAGAAGGGAGACGCCGCGAAGGCGGCGGATTTCCGCCAGAAGGCGGAGCCCCTCCTGTCGCAGCGGGTGTCCTCGGCCGGGGGGACGGTGGAGGATGCCTACTGTCTGACGGCGCTCTACAACTCCCAGCAGCGCCTCGAAGAAGTGAGGAAGACGGCGCAGGCAGGATTGAAGAAATTCGCCGCGCGCCGCGATCTCGACGGCGAGGATTGGTTCCGCCTGGGCCGCCTGCACCAGTTCGCCGGAAACGGCGAGCTCGCCGCGGGGGCGTATCGCAAGGCCTCGGAAAAGATGGAGATGGAGAAGGACGCCAGTCCGGTCCTGTTCGCTCTCGCGCTCGTCTCCGACGCCGGGACCGATCTGCAGTCCCGCCGGTTCGACGACGCCGCCCGAAAGCTGGAGAAGGCGGAGTCGATCAACCCGAAGTCCCCGCCCGCCGCCTACGACGTCGCGCTGGCGGAGCTCGGCGCGAGACGATACGCCAAGGCTCGGGAGAGCTTCGCGCGCGTGCGGGACGAGGCCACTGTCTCGGAGGCCCAATACGGCGTCGACGTCGCGCGGCATCTGGAGGCCTGCGGGGGAGCCCTGGACAAGAACCTCGAGGGGAAGCCCCTGCTGGAAATGGACAATCCCTCGCTCGAGGCGGCGCTCGCCTCGGCGGCGACTTCCTTCCGCGAAGCGAAGGCGAAAGCAGGCGACGGTTCCGACGCGACGCGGGAGAAAGAGCGCCACTTCTTCAGTCTCGCCGCCGAATGGATGATCCGGGGCAACTCTCTGCGCGAGACGTCCCTGGGTGGGAACTACGCCGATCTCATCCGGCGATGAGCTCCATCCTGCTGCTGGGGGACGCGCACCTGCATGAAGGCGATCCCGAGATCGGCTCCTTCCTCAGCTTCCTGAAATCCCTCCCGACGCGAACCTCCGCGCTCTATCTGCTCGGGGACCTGTTCGATCTGTGGATCGGAGCGCCCGCGTTCCTCTCGACGTGCCACGCACGCGTCGTGGGCGCCCTGAGAGAGCTGCGCGCCACGGGAACCACGCTGACCTACGTGGAGGGGAACCGCGACTATCACCTCCGGCCGATCTTCAGGCCGGATCCCTTCCAGGAGGTGGTGGGGGAAGGGACCGACGTGGCCTTCGGGACGAGAAAGATCCACCTGGCGCACGGTGATCTCGTGAATCGCGAGGACCGGCCGTATCGCTTGTGGAGAAGGCTCGCCAAGGGGCGGCTCCTCTTCGGGGCCCTGCGGCTGCTCCCCACAGGAACCGCACGATCCCTGGCCCGCCGTCTCGAGCGCGCCATCGCCAGGACCAACCGCCGGCACCGCGCGAAATTTCCGGAGGAGGAGTGCCGGCGGTTCGCTCTGGAGCAGCTCGAGCGGGGCAACGATACCCTCGTGCTGGGTCACTTCCATCAGGAAACGCGGCGCGCATACCAGGGCCCTCGCGGCACCATCGAGGTCTACGTCCTTCCCGCCTGGAGGGACGGGCGAAGGTCGCTGCGCATCCACGAGGATGGTCGGGCGGTGTTCGAAAGCTTCGGCGGCGTGGGAGACCCGTCATGATCCTGGGCATCGGAATGGACCTCTGCGAAGTGGATAGGATCCAGCGGCTGCTCGAGAAGGATCGAGAGCGATTCATCCGAAGGGTCTTCCGCAAGGAGGAAGCCGCCTATTGCGAGGCGAGGAGGCGTCCCGCGCTGCATTTCGCCGCCCGGTTCGCGGCCAAGGAGGCATTCCTCAAGTCGCTGGGGCAGGGGTGGCGCCTCGGTTGGACCCAGGTGGGAGTCGTCCGGGGGCCTTCGGGCAAGCCCGATCTCTCCCTCTCCGGCAAGGCGAGCCAGGCCGTCCGCAGCCGGGGAGTTCTGCGGATCCACCTGACTCTCACCCATACGGCCGGGACCGCGGCGGCGGTGGTGGTGCTGGAAGGAGCGCCCCGTGACGCCGAGACGGGAGGCGAATGATGCATCAGCACCCCCACGCCCCTGCCAGCTCCCAGGAACAGGACAGGAAGCGGCTCCTCTGGGCCGCGGGGTTGACCGGGGTGATCCTCGTGGTCGAGGCCGTCGGGGGCTACTACTCGCACAGCCTCTCGCTGCTCTCCGATTCAGGCCACATGATGACCGACCTGCTGGCGCTCCTCCTGAGCCTGTTCGCCGTGACCGTGGCGGCGCGTCCCGCGACGCACCACAAGACCTACGGCTTCTACCGTCTGGAAATCTTGACCGCTCTGGTGAACGGGACGATCCTCGTCCTGGTCTCTCTCTACCTGGTGGTCGAGGCCGTGCGCCGAATTCTGCGCCCCGAAGCGGTGGCCACCTCCCTGATGCTCTGTGTGGCGGTGGTGGGACTGGTGGCGAACCTCGCGGGAATCGCCCTGCTGTCGCGCTCCCGGAAGAACCTCAACGTGCGCGCCGCTCTGCTTCACGTGTTCGGCGACACGCTCTCCTCCCTGGGGGTGATCGGCGGAGCCTTGATCATGAAGTTCACCCACTGGTATCAGGCGGACGGCTTGATCTCCCTGCTCATCAGCGGAGTCATCCTCTGGGGGGCGGTGCACCTCATGAGGGAAGCCTGCGACATCCTTCTGGAAGCCGCGCCACGGAGCGTGGCCCTCCTGGATCTGAGCCGCGCCATCCGCTCGGTGGAGGGAGTGGTCGACCTGTACGAT
>DASYRY010000038.1:0-10912 GCA_036004025.1 Candidatus Polarisedimenticolia bacterium
CCCGGGAATTTGCGCTCAGAACGCCTTCTCCTGAGGAGAATGAGACTTCATTGTACGGTGGGAGAGCCCCCCTGTCAAGGACCGAGGGCGTGGAAGTCCTTGACCGACAGCGTTTTGACGCGATTCAGGATTGTATCCCGCCCTCACCCCTCGAGGTACTAGCCCAGGACCGTCTTGGCGAGATTCTGCATGACTCGGTAATGCTTGCCGGCTGCCTCGCAAAGCGCTTCGATTCCTATGCGCTCCGCTTCCGTGAGGGAAGGAATCGCGATGAGAATCTCATCCACCTTCTCCTTGCGCGCTACGCCGGGAATCGCCTCCCGCCCCCCGAAAACCGGAAGGCCGTGAATGCGCTTGCCCCCTTTCGAGGCATCATCGTCGATGAAGCCGACAGGTTGGTACGGGAGCTCGGGGTTGTTCCGGATTTCCCGCAGAATCATCTCTCCCGCGTCCCCGGCCCCGACGATGAGCAACCGCCTTCCTCTCCGGGGCAGTCCCGCGAAGTATTCGCGGAAAAGCCGGAAGAGCGTGCGGCTCCCCGCTACCAGCACCAGCAGGAAGAACCCGTCCAGCACGAAGACGACGCGGGAGTAGCCGTCGAAGTGGGTGAGCCCGAGAAGAGCAAGCACCGCCACGACGGAACCCGACGCCACGGCCTTGCCAATCGTCACGAGGTCATAGACATCCATGTAGGCCCAGATGATTCTGTACAGTCCGAAGTAATAGAAGAGCGACAGCTTGATGGCGAGGAGCGCGGGGAGCGTGGCCGTGATCTGCCCGTAGAGCTCTTCCGGGATCGCTCCGTCGAAACGAAGCACGTAGGCGGCCAGAAATGCCAGCGCGATGAGGCCGGTATCGATCGTCACCTCCAGGATCCGCGTCTTGTGTTTGATGAAGCTGGTGTAGAAGCCGCTGGCGTCCTGCTCCCGCTTGGCCCGTATCCCCTCCTCCGTCCCGTACCGATAAACCTTCTTCTGCCCGAGATACAAGCCGAACACCGTGAGCATGACGATCGAGAGCATGGTGATCAATCCGCTGAGCACCAGATTGAACAGGATGCTGAAGATGGCGATGCAACCCAGAGCCGCGCAGAGAGCATAGAGACTCAGGACGGCCTTGCGCTCCGACATTCCGAGCGCCACGAGCCGGTGGGAGGTGTGGTCCCGGCCTCCCGCAGACACCGCGCTTCCTGAGAGAACTCTGGACACGGTCACCAGCAGGGTGTCGAAGATGGGAACCCCGAGCGCCAGCGCCGGGACCGCCAGGATGCCGAAGAGGTTGGAGGCCTGCTCCCACGAGCCGAGGACGGTCGTGCACGCGAGCGTGAACCCCAGGAAGAGGCTGCCGCAATCCCCCATGAACACCCGAGCGGGATTGAAATTGAAGAGAAGGAATCCGAGCGAGGCTCCCAGAACCGCGAGGGAGAGGACGGAGATCGAGGGAAGCCCCTGGATGAGGGAGAAGACGAACGTGGTCAGCGACGAGATCGCGGCAACCCCCGCCGAAAGCCCGTCCATGTTGTCGAGAAGGTTGAAGGCGTTGGTAATCCCGACCAGCCAGAGGAGGGTCAGGAACAGATTCAGGAAGGGATTGGGGATGAGATCGAACTTCAGACCCGCGTAGATCACGACGCAGGCGGCTAGGATTTGTCCCAGAAACTTGCTGGAAGGCTTGATCTGAAGGACGTCGTCGATGATCCCCAGGACGAAGATCAGGGTCCCGCCCAGGATGACGCCCACCATTTCCTGTCCGAGCTCCGCGAAGCTCAGGACGGCCGACGTCACGCCCAGGTACAGCGCGACGCCCCCCATGAGTGGGATGGCCCGCGCGTTCCACCGGTCCGCTTTGGGTCTGGAAACGAAGCCATAGCCTGTGGCCACCCGGATGACCACCGGCGTCGCGGCGACGGAAACCGCAAATGCAAGAAGCAGGGCCCCAATGGAAATCATGCCCGCCTGCCCGGCACCCCCCGGAAGCCGTGCAGTGAATCCCCCCTCTCAGCCCCAATTCCTTTTCTTACAAGGATTTCACTTGAATATACCGCACTTCCGCTCGTATTCAATGACTTTTTCGAGGATGGCGCGGATTCCAAGCGTAGGCTCGAAGCCGATCGCCTTGCGTATCTTGGTGATGTCGGGCATGCGCCGGGGCATGTCCTCAAATCCTTCCTCGTACGCCTTGTCGTAGGGGATGGTGACGATCTCGGAGGAGCTCTGGGTCAGGTCCTTGACCATTCCGGCGAGCTCCTTGATGCTGATTTCCTTGCCATTTCCGATGTTGAAGACCTGCCCCGAAGTCTCCTCGGAATCCATCAGCTTAATCACGGCACGGACGACGTCCGACACGTAGGTGAAGCTCCTCGTCTGGGTCCCGTCCCCGAAGACGGTGATCGGCTTGCCGGTCATCGCCTGTCGGACGAAGCTCGGGATCACCATCCCGTAGCGGCCCGTCTGCCGGGGCCCCACCGTGTTGAAGAGGCGGGCCACGACGACCGGAAGCCGCTTCTCCTTCCAGTAGGCGAGCGCCAGGAACTCGTCGATGGCCTTCGAGCACGCATAGCTCCAGCGGCCCTTGCTCGGGGGCCCGAGCACCAGGTCGTCGTCCTCCTGGAAGGGGATGCGAACGCTCTTGCCGTAGACTTCCGAGGTGGATGCCACGAAAACCTTTTTCTTCTTCTTGTTCGCCTGCAGGAGGACGTTCTCGGTCCCCTTGATGTTGGTCTCGATGGTGTTGACCGGGCTCTCCACGATCAGCCGCACCCCGACCGCCGCCGCCAGGTGGATGACGATGTCACACCGGTCGACGCACTCCGCGAGCACCGGGACGTTCATCACGGTGTCCACTACGTAATGAAAGCCGGGACGGTCCTTCAGGTGCTCCACGTTCTGGATGCCTCCCGTGGAAAGGTCGTCCAGGATCCAAACCTCGTCGCCTCGATCCAGATAAGCCTCGGCCAGATGGGAGCCGATGAATCCGGCGCCTCCCGTGATCAGAATCCGCATGGAGTTTTCCTCTCTTTCATCTTCATCGAATCACTCGAATCTACCGCGTGCTGGCTGCTTTTTCCCAAATCACCCGCCGCCTTCCCAGGGCGAAGTCGACGATCCCTTTCAAGGAGGAGAGATTCATGGCGCAGAAATAGTACGGCACGAACAGCATCCTGGGGACGGGCCCGCCGCGCGCCTCGCATCCCCAGCCCGCCATTCCGAGCAGATAGAAAAAGATCTGAACCCAGGCCAACCACTTCAAAGCGCCGGACTCCTGCGCGCCGAGGAGGCTCGACGCAAGCATGCCGCCCAGAAGAAAGGGCACGGACCATCGCAACAGCTTGTGGGAGACAATCTGGAACAGCGCCCCGGCCCGCAGCGGCCCCAAGCTCCTGAAGCCGTGCAGATAGGTGGCAATCTGGTTGGTGATGATTCGAGTCTTTCGTCCGAACTCCTCCCGGACGGTCGTCGCCGCACGCTCCCAGCAGCGGGCCCGGCGCTCGAAGACGACTCGGTAACCCGCGCGCAATGCCAGCAGCGGATTGGCCACGTCGGCCTCGGCCTCGAGCGGCAGGGGCCGGCAGAGATCCCGTCGCATCGCGTAGATGGCCCCGTTTCCCACGATGGTCGAGCCCAAAAGGCTCTCCCGCTCCTTGATGAAATTCTCGTAGTTCCAGTAGAGGCCTTCTCCCAGGGAGGCGTTCAGAGAGCCCTCCTGGCGGTAACGAAGCTCTCCCATGACGCAGCCGATTCGCGGGTCTTGAAATCGCATCACCAGCCACCGCAGGGCGTCCGGCAGAAAATAGGCATTCGCATCGGTGAAGACCAGGACCTCGCCGGCAAGACCCGGCAGCACCGCGTTGATGCACGCCGTCTTCCCCTGGTGATCCTCCCGGAAGACGAGGCGGACCCCTTCCCCCCCCGCCTGGCGGGCCACTTTTTCGGTGGCGTCACTGGAACCGTCGGACACCACGACGATCTCCAGGAGATCCGCGGGGTAATCCAGCTCGAGGCTGTTCCGGATCTTCCTCTCGATCACCCGTTCCTCGTTGTACGCGGGGATGATCATCGACACCCATGGGAGGGGTCCCGGATTCCCCGCATCGACCTCCAGGACCTGGCGACTGCGACGCGCGGGCAGCGCGGACCAGAGCGCGAGCAGGAGGGGATAGCCGAAATAGGTGTAGACGATCAGTACCGAGCAGCCGAAGAATGCCCAGGCTGCCGGGCCCATCTGAGCGAACCCTCGAAGCATCATCCCTTGACCTTGGGCATCAGGCGCTCGCGCCATCGGGTGTAGCGATGAAGTCCCGCTGTCCGCTTGGCCCAATCCACGCCCCTCTCGAGAAGCGTGGGGACCCCGAGCTCGAGAATGCGGCGCAGCCCGTCGGTGCCTGTTCCCTCGTGCATTCCCCATCGGCGCAGAAGCAGCCAGTCGCTTCCCCGCGAATTGCCGCCGCGCCGGGTGCCGCAGGCCGCGCGGTAGCCCGCGCGCGCCACGGCGTCCCGAACCCTCCCATCCACGTCGCCGTAGGGATAGGAGAAACATTCCACAGGCTTTCCCACGAGTTCCTCCAGGAACTCCTTTGAGAGCGCGGTCTCCGCCGCCAGGCCGGGCTCCGTAAGGCTCGTCATGAAAGGGTGGGTCTGGGAATGAGACCCGATTTCCATCCCCAGATCAGCGAGACTTCGCACCTCGTCGGCTCCCATGATGTTGGGATTCCCCAGCCATCCCGGGATGATGAAGAAGGTCCCCCGCACCCCTTCGGAGGCGAGAATCGGCGCGACGCGATGAAGATCGCTCTTCTTTCCGTCATCGAAGGTCAGGCAGACCGTCCGAGGAGGAAGCCCCTCCCCTTCCATGCGACGCAGACATTCACCCAGCGGCAGGATCGAATAGCCCTGGCTCATCATCCACCGGACCTGCCGGCGGAAATCCTCCTCGGACACGGACTCGCGTGCCGGTTTCCCGCGCAGCTCCGAACGCCGTCCATAAATGCCGTGGTAGAGAAGGAGCTGAAAGCTCTCCTCGCCGCTCATGCCGGCTCCAGCAGAGGGATCGATTCCTCGGGCACCGTGGCAGACTCTTCTTTCTCGACACATCGTCGGCACAGCGAGCTCAGCGTCATGACGAGGGCGAAGTTGGTATAGACGACGTTCCCGGACGAAAAATAGAGGATGAGAGCAACCAGGGTCAAGGACTCACAAGCCCTGAGATAGGAACGGTCGGCTCGCTCCTTCCCCATCCTTCGCTCCGCCTTCACGTAGTTCAAGAACGCCAGGAAGATCCACCCGCCAAGGACGACGAAGCCCACGGTTCCCGTCTCGGCCAGCGCCTGCACGTAAAGGTTGTGGGGGGGCGTCTTGCTGGAGGAGCCGCGTTTCCCGGGATTGATCCCGGGTTGGATGAAGTAGAAGCCGAAATTCCCCAATCCGACGCCGAGGACGGGGTGGGATCTCCAGATGCGCATGCCGGCCTTGTTGAAATATCCGCGGGTCGTCAGTTCGCTGCGCTGCGAGAGCACAATGGTCCCGCGAAGCTGCGTGCTGACGTTCTCGAACCGATTGTAAAAAGCCCTCGGGAGCCAGGGCAGCGCGAGCCCCACGAGGACGGCAAAGATGATGAAGCGCAACCGGTGACGGCTCTCTCGAAGCGCGACGAAGCCGAGTCCCATCAGGACCGAGAACACGGCCCCCCGGGAGATCGAGGTGATGACACCGATCGAGAGGATTCCACAGACTGCGAGAGCGAGCATCCGCTTCCAACGCCGATCCCCCGAAAGGAACGCGAAAAGGGCGACCATCAAGCCGAGGGCCGCGATCTCTCCGAGTTGGTTCTCGTTCTCCTGGAGACCTCGGGCCCGCGACTCGACGGTACGGCCCGTGGCGTATTCCACCCCCGCCACGAAGGAGTTCAGGAGCGCCATTCCCGCCATCGCCCACAGGAGCCACTTGAGCTTCCGGAAGGAATCGATGACGTTCACGAGCAGGATGCAGAAGAGCGCGTTGAAAATCTGCTTCCGGACGAAGTAAAGGGTGAGCACCGGATCGTGCGTGAAGGAAAGAGAGTAGAGAGTATGGAGGACGAAGAGGACGATGGGCACGGCGATGCTGTCCAGCACGACTCCCTTCCGGATCAGGGAGTAGGAGACCAAACACAAGACGCTCACCAGGACCCCCAGCAACTGGAAGATCGTGATGCCTCCTACCGCCCAAGGCAGATACTGCGCGGCGACGACCGCCAGAACTCCGTAGACCGGATTCCGGAGCGTGAAGATGATGATCGCGACGCCTCCGAAAAATGCCGGGAGCAGGAACAAGGGAATGTCCATGTACAGCCAGAGCGCGACGAAGAGCGTCGCGCTGGCCACCGCGAGACAGGAAACCTTGGTGCTCCAGCTCCAGCTGTGCGCCGCTGCGACTCGCGGAACCCACGTTCTCATGAGCGCTCCTTCGCCGGACTCCCCGCCATCGCACCGGCGATGCGCGTGGCACCCTCGGAGACCTCTCGAGACGGCGCCCGTTCGTCGAGGTAATGTCGGTACCAGAGCTCCACGGTAAGGAAGCTCCAGAGCTGCTCGGAGAGGTTCCACACTCCCCTCCGATGCGCCTCGATCAGAGATTCCATCCCACGCACGTTCCATATCCCACGCTGCCTGGCACGCGGTCCCAACAGGAGATCCGCCACATACTCACGCAGCTCTTTCCTGAACCATCGATCCAGCGGGATTCCGAATCCGCGCTTCGGACGATCCCAGGCGATGCGGGGAAGAGACTCGCCCACCGCGTCCAGGAGAAGGGCCTTCGGCCGCGTCCCGTTCTGCTTCCATGCCGGAGGGAGCGAAGTCACGAATTCCACCACCCGGTGATCCAGCAGCGGGACCCTCGCCTCGAGCGAGCAGGCCATGCTCATGCGATCGACTTTGGCCAAGATGTCCTCGGGGAGATAGTTGTGGAGGTCGAGGCGCTGGGCGCCTTCCACCGGATCCCCCGCCGGGTCCACGGGGTCTTCCCAGGGCCGGGAGGCGGCTTCGATCCACTCCAGGTTCAAAGCGCCGAGGACCTGGGGGTCCACCAGGAAATTGATCGATTCGAAGTAGTCCTCCGGAAACGCCTTCAGACTGCGAGAAAGGAAGGCTCCAGCCCGGACGGCCTGGAACCAGTTGGACCCGTGCCGCTTCAGGAGATCGACGGCCGCGCGGCGCAGGATTCTCGGCAGCCATCGCACCCGATCCAGCCGTCGAAGGCTCCGGTAGCGCGCGTATCCGGAGAACAGCTCGTCGCCTCCGTCCCCCGAAAGGGCCACCGTCACCTGCGTGCGGGCGAGACGTGACACGAGGAACGTAGGCACCGCGGAGGGATCGCCGAAAGGCTCGTCGAAGGAGCGCACCACCTGATCCACCAGCTCGACGGCGTCGGGCGTCACGACCAGCTCGTGATGCTGGGTGCCCAAGGCCTCGGAAACCTCCTTCGCTTCGGGAATCTCGCTCCGGTCCCGATCCTCCACGCCGATGGTGAAGGTCTTCACCGGATCGGAGGAGACCCTTCGCATGAGCGACACGACACAGCTGGAATCCACTCCCCCGCTGAGGAAGGCGCCCAAGGGGACATCGCTGATCAATCGGAGCCGGACCGATTCTTCCAGAAGCTCCCTCAGCCTGAGGACCGCCTCCTCACGGGAGAAACCCGGGTTCTCGACGACTTCGGGCACGGACCAGTAGCGGCGCGACGTGATCCTTCCCTCGTCGCAGACCAGCAGATGGCCCGGGGGAAGCTTGCGGATTCCCCGAAACGCCGTGCGCTCCCCCGGGAAATAGCCCACGGAGAGATACCTCGCCAGGTTCGCCTCGTCCGGGGCTCGATCCTGGTCGGGAAGCATGGCGAGGATCCCCTTGATTTCGGAGGCGAAGACCAGCTCCTCGGCGCGTTGGCCATAGAAGAGCGGCTTGATACCCAGGCGATCGCGAGCCAGGAGGAGGATGCGGCGGCGGGCGTCCCAAAGGGCAAAGGCGAACATGCCCCGCAGCTCGTCGACGAGATCCGCCCCTCGCTCCTCGTAGAGATGGACCAGGACCTCGGTGTCCGAATGGGTCCTGAAGCGATGGCCCCGGGCGGCGAGCTTGGCGGAAATCTCGCGATAATTGTAGATCTCGCCGTTGAACACCACCTGCACGGAGCCGTCCTCGTTGCCCATCGGTTGATGGCCCCCGGAGAGATCCAGGATGGAGAGCCGCCGGAAAGCCAGACCGACGCGCCCATCCCGATAGAACCCTTCGTCATCCGGACCGCGATGGGCCAGCGCCGAAGCGGCCGCCCTCAGGCGAGAATCCGACGGCGGCGGGCCCTCGGGACGGATCGACAGGATGCCGGCTATGCCGCACATCGATACGCCCCCTGCACGCCGCCCATCAGCCTCACCGGATGACCACCTGCTTGAACCTCAAGAACGCGCCCATGCATCTTTGCAGGTCCTCGCGCTTGAGCAACAACACTTCACTCAGGCGGGACCCCGTGATTCGCAGATACGCCACCATCACCATCACCGCCACCAGGGTATAGGAGACGCTGGAGGCCAAGGCGGCGCCGACGATGCCGTACTGCGGGATCCAGACGAGATTCAGCGCCACGTTCGCCACGAACCCCACCCCTGCGCCGAGAGTGACCGGAAGAGGCCGGCCCCTGCCCGAAAGAGCGGAACCCAATACTTGCTGCAGGGACATCGCCAGGATTCCTGGGAGCAGCGCCAGCAGCGCGTGCCCGGCTCCCACGAAACGAGGCCCGAAGAAGAGGCCCAAGGCCAGATTGCGCCCGAGCCCCAGCATGACGCAGAGGATCATCATCAGCCAGAAGCTCGTTCTACAAACCGCCATGGTCAGGGAGTCTCGATCGTTCCCTGACGCGGAAGCCACGCTCGGAAACAGCACGGCGCTGAGGGAGGCAGGGACCATCCAGAGGATCTCGGCCAGGGCGACCGCCGTGGAATAGAGCCCGGTCTGGTAGAGATCCAGCTTGCTGCGAACCAGGAAGAGATCGATGCGGTAATTCAGATACAGCAGGATCGAGAAGGAATAGATCTGGATTCCGAAGGCGACGAGACGGCGCAGCACATCCCAGCGGAAAAGGGGGACCGGCCGGACTCCGCCGAACCAGCGGAACCCCATGAGAGCGACCAGAGCCTCGGCGAGGAGTTGGGCCACGATGACCCCCGTCACGCCCAGATGGAGCACGAGCAGCGCGGTGAGGATGAAGGCGAACATCAGGGTGGCGCGACTCATGTCCATCAGGTTGGCTTCGGCGATCTTCATCTCCCCGCGGAACATCCCGTTGAGGTACAACAACGCCATCTGAGTGGGGACGGTGGCCGCCGCGAACAGAACCGCCGCATGGGGAACGCCGCCGTAGAGATACCCGCGTAGGAAATAGGACGCTACGAGGCACAGGATCACCCCCGCCCCCCCGAGAACCATCAAGGCCGCCAGCATGGCTCTGGCCACGACGTCTCGAGGAAAGGTCTTCTGCCCGAGATGGTAGGTACCGGCCCAGTTGATGCCCAAAGGCGCCACGGTGATCAGGAGCTGCGGCACCAGCAGTGCCGCCGTCAGCGCTCCCTTTCCCTGGGGAAGCAGGACTCTGGCGGTAATCGCAGACTGGAACACCCCGACCCCGAGGCCGAATACTCCCGATAGAAAAGTGGTGGCGCTGTTCCGGGCGAAGCTGGCGTTGGAGCGGGCCGGCTCGAACGCGGCGCGGGAGGACCCCGGCGACCCCAATACGATTCGCCGCAGCTTTCGGCGCGCCGCGAATCCGAGAAACGAGCCGACGGCGCGCGACAGCTCCCATCGCTGGCCCAGCCTTTCTCTCAGCGTCAGCCGGCGTTGGGCCTGCAATAGAGCCTCCAGACGCCGCGCGCCCGTATCGACGGAGAGACGCTCCAGCGAGAATTCCCGTCCGAACTCCCCCAGAGCTTTTCTTCGGTCAGGATCCGACAAGAGGGACGCGATTGCCTCGGCGAGAGCTTCCGGATCCCGCCGTGTGGTGCCGTCGAAAACCCGTCCCTTGTCGAAGTTGTAATAGGCAAAATCCTCGATCGTTTCGGGCGCCAAGACTCCGCCAAGACCGGAGGGCCCCACCGAGATTACCGGCCGGCCGCAAGCGAGCGCCTCCATACCGGAACGGGCCCCGTTGCCGATCACCACGTCTGCGGCCGCGAAGGCCTTGTGCATCTCCAGCACTTTGCCCGCCAGGATCACGATTCTCGAGCCGATCTCACGATTGATCGCTTCGGCGCGCGCCTCTACCTCCGGGGTGTGCGCCCCGTCTCCCGCGAGCACGACCCTGGCCTCGGGGCAGCGGCGCGCCAGCGGCACGACGGCGTCCAGAAGGAAATCGATCCCTTCGATCTTCATGGAGTCGAACCGGCACCCCATGAAAACCACGCCGCTTTCCGCGGAGACGCCCCAACGACACCTCTGCTCGTCCCCGTCCACCGTGGGACGGAAGCGATCGGTATCGATTCGGCTCACAAGCATCTGAAGCGAGTCGGGATTCCATCCGTAATCGCGGATCAAAGCGTCCCGATACTCTCCGCTGAAGACGATGGCCGCGGGCACGCGAGGGTGGTGGTATTCGGGATAGACGGAAGGGAAGGTCGGCACGACCGGAATGCCCCGTGGAGCCGTCGCAAGGAGCATGTCCGCCAGGCAATCCCACCCGTTGGGACAAGCCACCTCGATGCGCTCCCGATCGAGAAGCTCCCCCAGAACGCGCGCCACGCTCCGGCTCGGATGGGAGACGCGGGTGTTCAGGGTGACGAGGGGAATGCCCGCGGCGCTCAGCCGATCCCGCAGCGGCCCGTCCAGGGCGGCGAAGAAAACGTCGTGGCCCCGCTTCTTCATCGCGACCGCGTTGGAGACGGTGGTCTGGTT
>DASYRY010000039.1:0-2868 GCA_036004025.1 Candidatus Polarisedimenticolia bacterium
CCAGCACGAAAGAGAACTCGCCGATCTGCGCCAGCGAGACGCCGGTCTGCGTGGCGACCCGCAGCGGGTATCCGAGGAATCCCGCGACGGGAGTCACGATCAAGAATTTCACGCCCAGGACGAACAGCAGGAGCAGGGACAAGGCCCAGAAGTTGGCGGCGAAGAACCGGACATCCATCAGCATGCCGATGGAGACGAAAAAGAGGCAGTTCAGGGAGTCCCTGAAAGGAAGGATGTCGGAGAGGACCTGGAGCCCGTACTCCGACTCGGAAACCACCAGGCCGGCGATGAAAGCCCCGAGAGCCAGCGAGAGCCCCGCCATGGAGGTGGCGAACGCCGTGCCGATGACCACGAGGATCACGGCGATGAGGAAGACTTCGCGGCTGCGCGTGCCGACCACGAGCCTCAAGAAGGGAGGAATGGCGAAGCGCGCGGCCAGCAGGATGGCGCCGACCGTAAGCAGCGAGACGCCGACCACCTCCAGGAGCTTGAGCGGTGTGGTGCGTTCCCAGTCGGCAAGGAGCGGGATGAGCATCATGACGGGCACGACGCACAAGTCCTGAAAGATCAGGATCGCCAGAGAGAGCTTCGCCGGAGGCGTGATCAGCTCTCCCCGCTCTGCGAAGACCCTCAGGACGATCGCGGTGCTGGAGAAGGCCAGAAGGAATCCCAGGATCAGGGACTCGGTCCAGCGAAGATGGAAGGGAAGGCTGGCGAGAAACGCCAGCAGCGCGGTGCCGAAGACCTGGAGCGCCCCCCCGGCGACCATCTCGCGGCGCATTCGGGAGAGTCGCGAGATGGAGAACTCGATGCCGATTGTGAAGAGCAGGAGGATCACGCCGATCTCGGCGAGGGTCTCCACGTCGTCGCTGCGCCGGATGAGCCCGACCCCGTGCGGGCCGAAGATGACCCCGGTGGCGAGGAAGCCAATCACCACCGGCAGGCGGAGTTTCTGGAAGATGAAGACGACGGCGATCGAGAGAGCGAAGATGACGAGCAGTTCCCACAGCAGTGGTGGCGGCTGGGTCATCCATCCCCCTCGGCGGCCGGTCCAGGGAAGGCGCTGAATCGACGCTAGCGTAGCACAAGACGAGCGGATTTCTCCCCTTCGAAGGCTTCCATCGCGTGTGGTAAAATGACGCGCAATCGCACAACGAGCCTGATCGCGGAGGGAGATCATGTCCCTCAAGCAGCGGATCGTCGCACGACTGAACCGCGCCCCTTGGATGGGCGGAAGGGTTCGCGGGTCGCGTGGCGCTCCAGCCGCCCAACCCTCGTCGCTCTTCGTCTCCACCCCGGTCGTGGGAAACGGCGAGAGGGAGACTGCCTTCCTCCAAAGCCTTCTCTGGGAAGGGCTGACGGTCTACGACGTGGGGGGCAGTCAGGGGTCGTACGCGATCTTCTTCGCGCGGCGCGTCGGCATGGCGGGGCGCGTCGTCGTGTTCGAGCCCCATCGAGAGAGCTGCGAGCGCATCGAACAGCGCGTCACGGTGAACGGCCTCCAAAACGTCCGCATCATCCCGGTCGGGCTGGGAGAACAGCGCGAGACGGTCGAATTCACAGTTCCCTGCTGGGATCCGTCCCGGGGAACGGCGATCGGCTCGATCGGCCCATGCATCCAGGCGGACGGCGATGGGGAAGTCTCGCGGATCGAAATCAACTCGCTGGATGACGAGATCCGTTCCTGCGACCTGCCGGCGCCGGATTTCATCAAGCTCGACATCGAGGGCATGGAATACGCCGCGCTGCGCGGCATGCGGAAGACGATCCGCACGCACCGTCCTCGCCTGTTCATCGAAATGCACGGATGCGCGAGCCTGGAGGAGAGGACCGGAAGCCCCCGGGGAGTCGTCGCGCTTCTGGAGAGCCAGGGATATCGCTTGCGACGGATCGAATCGGGTGAAGTCGTCCACAGCACCGCTGCGGCGAGCGTGCGCTCGGGACATTACTACTGCGTGCCTGTGCCCTGAAGAGCGACCCGGCACGGGAGGAATGAGAGGCGCGTGTGGAAACGAAAGAGCTGGCGCCGGGACTGTGGAGGTGGACCGCCCCTCATCCCGATTGGACCCCGGACAAGGACAAGCCTGGAGGGTGGGCTCAAAGCGTGGGATGTCTCCATCTGGAGTGCGCGGAGGGGATCGTGCTGATCGATCCTCTCGCGCCGCCGGAAGGAAGCGAGGAGAGTCGCAGATTCTGGAAAGCCCTCGACGACGACGTCGCGCGGGTCGGAAAGCCCGTATCGATCTTGCTGGGGAACCACTATCACCAGCGCAGCGCGCAGGCCATCCTCGAGCGCTACCGGAGCGGCCCCGGCGCGGTCATCCTGGCTCCGGAGGAGGCCCGGCCTCTTCTCACATGCGAAGTCACCAGGACCTTCCGCGCCGGGGATCGCCTGCCCGGTGGCATCATGGCGTTCGCGGTCTCGGGCCTGGATTGTCCTGGCGAGACGGTCTTCCTCCTGCCCGAGGTCCGCGCGCTGGTATGCGCCGATGCGCTCATCGGCGCCGGCCGAGGCCGCGTGCGGGTGCCGCCCCCCTCGTGGGGACGGACCACGCCGGAAGGCCAGGAACATTACAGGAAGGAATTCAGAGCTTCCCTGCGCCTTCTGTCGGATCTCGATTTCGAGAAGATCCTCACCTCGCACGGGGAGCCGGTGCTGGCGGGCGGACGACAATCCCTCGCCGAGGCGCTCGGTTCTCCGGACTGGGGCAGCGACTAGAGACCGTGCGACCGGGCCACCCTCGGCGGCGGGCGGGGATCTTTTGCGGCGCTCGCGCATAGAGTGCTAGAATTTTGCCCCCTTCTACCCCCCACAAGGAGTCTGCGAATGCCGGCGGAGTTCAAGAACGAACCGCTCACTGATTTCTC
>DASYRY010000040.1:0-3237 GCA_036004025.1 Candidatus Polarisedimenticolia bacterium
GCCGGGCAACATCATGCTGACGAAGTTCGGCGCCAAGCTGCTGGATTTCGGGCTGGCGAGGCTGAAGCCTCCCGTGAAGGCGCCAGGGCTGGATGAGCAGTCCGCGATCCAGACGGAGACCGTGGTCCCTCCTGAGACCGACGATGGCCTGGTCGTCGGAACGGTGCCCTACATGGCTCCGGAGCAGCTGGAGGGAAAGGAGAGCGACGCGCGGGCGGACATCTTCTCCACCGGCGTCGTGCTGTACGAAATGCTCACGGGGCGCAGGCCCTTCGTGGGAGGCTCGTCCCCTTCCGTCATGGCCGCGATCCTGAAGAGCGATCCGCCCCGCATGTCCCAGCTCCGATCCGACCTGCCCCGCTCGCTCGATCACGTGATCGGGCAGTGTCTGGCGAAGAACCCGGACGATCGCTGGCAAAGCGCCCACGACATCGCGGTGGAGCTGAAGTGGATCCAGGAGACGCCTCTCCATCCGGAAGCCGCTGCCGTCTCGGAATCGGGCCCTCTCCGGCGCTTGCGGCTCGGCTGGATGGCGGCCGCGATTGCGGCCATCGCCGTCGTCGTGCTGGGAGCGGCTTTGATCTTTTCGCCACGAGCACGCCCCCCTCAGGAAGTGCTGCGCTACTCCCTCGACGTCCCCGAGGGCACGACCATCGACGAGCCGTACTGGAGCTTGCCTGCCATCTCGCCCGACGGCCGCCGCCTGGCCTTCGTGGCCATAACGGGAGGAAGACGCGGGCTATGGATCCGGCCCCTCGATGCCCTCTCTTCCCAGCTGCTGGCCGGAACGGAGGAAGCGTCGGCTCCGTTCTGGTCTCCCGACAGTCGTTCCATAGCCTTTTTCGCCGGGGGAACGCTCAAAACGATCCCTGCCGACGGAGGAGCGCCCCGGACTCTCAGCGACGTCCCCGGCGTCGCCGCCTCCGGATCGTGGAGCCGAAACGGCACGATCGCATTCGCGATCGCGGAAGCACCGGGAAAGAACGGCTTGTACCGTATCTCGGCGTCGGGGGGCGTGCCGTCGTTGCTGCACTTGAAGGATGATGCCAGCAAGCAAGACCTCGCGTACGCGATGTTCCCGAGCTTCCTGCCCGACGGGAATCACTTTCTGTTCCTGGGAGCGGATAGAAGCGGTGCGGGTGCGCTGTATGCTGGCTCGCTGGATGCCGCGGGTGCCAAGCCTCTCTTGCGCAAGGGGGGGTGGCTGGACTCGCGGGTGGAATACGCGCCACCGGGATATCTGCTCGGCCTCAACGAGAACACGCTCTTCGCCCACGTCTTCGATGCCCGAGCCGAGCGCCTCGAGGGACGGCCGATCCGCATCGCCGAGAACGTCGGCCGCTTCGCGCGCGGAGGTCGTTTCTCGGTCTCCCAGAACGGCGTTCTCGTCTACAGACCTGCGGGCGGCGCGGGCTCGCGGTTGGCCTGGTTCGATCGCGCGGGGCACAGTCTCGAGCCGGTCGGCGCTCCCGCCGAGTATTCGGACCTCCGCCTCTCTCCCGATGGAAGACGGCTTGCCGTCACCATCGCCGATCCCAAGACAGGGATGCGAGACATCTGGGTTTTTCGGTTTCCCGAGGGGACCCCGACCCGCCTCACGTCCGAGCCCTCCGACGAATTCGATCCGATTTGGTCCCACGACGGAAATGAGATTGTCTTCTCGTCGGGCCGAGATGGCATGCCGCACCTCTTCCGGATGAGCCTGGGCGATAGGACCGCGAAGGTCCTGATCCCGGAGAATGGCCACGTCCAATGGGCCTGCGACTGGTCCGAGGACGGCCGATCGCTCGTCTACATCGACCGCGATCCCAACACCTGGCAGGATCTTTGGAGCTTCCACCCCGGCGACGACCCGAAACAGGTGCCGTTGGTGGGCACGCGGTTCAATGAAATCGACGCGAAGTTCTCCCCCGATGGCCGGTGGATCGCTTATGCCTCGGATGAATCGGGACGTTACGAGGTCTACGTTCGATCCTACCCTGAGTTGGGTGAGACGCGCCGAGTCTCGAGCTCCGGAGGGCGGATCCCGCGATGGCGGGGAGACGGCAAGGAGATCTTCTACGTCGATCTGGATGCCGAGCCCAACATCATGTCGGTGCCGCTGAGCGCGCCCGCCGCCGAGCTCTTGGACGCTCCGCGGCCCCTGTTTCGGGTGGGCTCGAACATCCGAGGCTACGACGTCACGAAAGACGGCCAGCGTTTCGTGCTCAATTACGACGCCGATACGCCTGCCACGCCGCTTGTCCATGTGGTGGTCAACTGGACGTCGGGGCTCCATCCGTAGCCGTTGTCGACCATCGCGAGAGACCTGTCATGACGATTCACGTCGCGCTTCTGCGCGCCGTCAACCTGGGACAGCACAACAAAGTCGGCATGCATGAGCTGCGCGAGCTGCTGGCCGGGCTCGGGTTCACCGAGGTGCGAAGCTTGCTGCACAGCGGGAACTTGGTCTTCGGGGGCGGCGCCGCGACCGGAGCCAGGCTGGAAGCCTCCCTCGAGGAGGCGTCCAAGAAGCGGCTCGGTCTCGAGACGGACTTCCTCGTCCGCACGGCGAGGGAGTGGAAGACGATGGTCACGGACAATCCCTTTCCCGATGAGGCCAAGAGCGACCCGGCGCATCTGGTCGTCATGTTCCTGAAGGAAGCGCCGGATCGCAAGAGCGTCGCGGCCCTCCAGGGAACGATCGCCGGCCGCGAGACCGTTCGAGTCAAGGGGCGGCATGCTTATATCCTCTACCCGGATGGAATCGGCCGCTCCCGGCTGACCACCGCCCTGATCGAGAGAAAGCTCGGCACGCGCGGAACCGGCCGTAATTGGAACACCATCCTCAAGCTCCGAGCCCTCGCGGAGACGTGATACGACGATTGCGCCGACCAGCAGCAAGGGAGGCCAGGTTGCTCTCCGCTCAGGTATGCAAGACCTACGTCGCGCAATACCCCGACCCGATCGCCATGACGCCCGGCGACGACTTGCAGCTCGGGAAACGCGATCCCGAATACCCCGGCTGGGTCTGGGCCACTTCAACCCGTACTGGCAAGAGCGGGTGGGTGCCGGAAGATTACGTGGAATTCGCCGGTGATCAGGGCAGCGCCCGCTGCGCCTTCACGGCGCGGGAGGTCTCGGTCGAGGTGAACGAAAGGGTGACGGTCGTCGAGGAGCTGCTGGGCTGGGCCTGGGTCAAGACGGCCGACGATCGAGAGGGGTGGGTGCCGATGAGCCATCTGATGGGAGGATCCG
>DASYRY010000041.1:0-2711 GCA_036004025.1 Candidatus Polarisedimenticolia bacterium
GGATGGGCGGTCGCCTTGAGCGAGCCCGCCAGGCGAGGCAGAAGGGCGGGTGTCCAGGCGCCGGTGGCCATCACCACGCGATCGGCGATGAGCCGCTCGCCGGCGGCGCTGCGCACGCCGGTGATCCTGGCGCCCTCCTCCAGGAGTCCCGCGACGCGGACCTCGGGAAGGATGGTGACGCCTTCCACCCTGGCCATCTCCGCCAGCTGAGCGACCACCCGGCCGCTTTCAGCGTACCCACCTTCGCTCTGGTAGAAGCCGTCGACGTAGCTCTGCGCCTTCCAGCCCGGGAATCGCTTTCGCAGGTCCGCCGGAGTCAGTCGGTGCGGGCGGTGCTGCCGATTCTCCAGAATCCGGAAGCTCTCCTGCTCGAAGCTTCCCGGCGACATGGGACTGCGTGTCAGCATCAGCAATCCGGTCTCGTGGAACAACGGCTCGGGCCAGGTGCGGTTCCATTGGCGCCAGACCTCCAGCCCCTCTTCCATCAGCTCCATATAAGTCTCGTCGCTTCCATAGGCGAGACGCACCACCTTGCTGATGTCCGTGGAAGCCGCCAGGGGATTCGGGATGGGTCCCGGATCGACGAGAGTCACGCTCCAGCCTCGCGCCAACAGCTCGCGCGCCGCCGTGACTCCGAAAACACCCGCCCCCACCACGAGCACACTCTTCTTAGAGCTCACCGTTCTCCATCCTTCAGGACCGGCGGGCCCAGGGTCCGCCCCAGGAACTCCCCCACCTTCGCCTGATACCATGCTTGCTCGAACCGATAGAGGTCCTGGTGTCCCGCCTGCGGGAGCATCCAGAAGGTGCACTCTCCGGGAACCGCCCTGAAGAGAGCCTGACTCTTCGTCGCGTCCAGCGTTTCATCCCTGCCGCCGAAGCCCAGAAGAACCGGGCAGCGAACTCTGCCGATCCTATCGAGAGGGGCGAGGTCCTCGGGAGAAAAACCGAGGCGAGGCCGCACCTGCCAGAGAAAAAGGGGCGAGAGGAAAGGCTCCAGGGATCCCGATCGACTCCGGATGCGCGAGCGCAGCGTGCTCTCCAGTCGATCATAGAGGTGTTCCAGAACCGCGCCCCGGACCCCCTCCCATCGATCCACCGCCATCACCGCCGCCGCGGCCCCCATGCTCTGCCCCACGAGCGCCGTCCCCCGAATCTCTTTTTTTGTCCTGAGCCAATCGAGAGCCGCTTCCACGTCGAGACGCTCGGAGTAGCCGAGCGTGCTCTTCCCACCGCTCTCGCCGCAGCCACGAAAATCGAAAAGCAACACCGAGTAGCCGCGCTGATGGAGCCAACGCGCGCGAGGGAACATCTGAATCCGGGAGGCGGCCAGGCCGTGCAACAGGAGGACGGCTCTCGTGCGATCCTCCCCGGGCCACCACCAACCCTTCAACTTCACGCCGTCCGAAGCGCCGAACGTCGCTCCTTCCATCCCGCGCGCGGACCGCACGGCACCGGCGCTTTGCCTCGAAATCTGGCGCAAAGCCAGGCTTCCGATTCCCCACGCGACTCCGGCCACGAGACCCGTCGCGAGCGCGAGGACTGCGATCATGCCCCGGACCCAGGACCTTCTCATGAATGCTGACAGCCTGCCATGCGACCGCGCTGATTGGAAGGGCGCGTATTTTATCATTGTGGGCGACACCCTGGGCGTCTGCTAAGATGAGGGCACCCGGGAACCCAACCTGAAAGGAGGCACTACCATGGTGCAGAATGTGATGACGTCGCTCGGTGAGACCGCCGACAAGAAAATCAATGAATTGGCAGACGCCTCGCGACAGAAAATCAATGAATTGACGGACGCCTCGCGGCAAAAATTCGAGGACCTCAAGAGGAAGAACGTCGAAGACCTCTATCGCGACACGTCGGGATGGGTGCGCAGCAATCCGGGAAAGACCCTGATCGGAGCGCTGGCCACCGGATTCCTCCTCGGCATGATCCTGCGGAAGAGATAGGCCTTGGTCGATCCCCGTGTCGACCCTGGGGAGCCGGAATCGCCCCGGTCCCCCAGGGTCAAGGATCCCTCCATAGCCGAGATCGTCCCCGCGATCCTTCATTCCCTCGGCACGTTGCTGTCGGCGAAGCTAAGACTGCTGGAACGGGAATTCACCAGTGACGTCGCCAAGCTTCGGGCCACGATACCGCTCTTCGCGGCCGGGGCATTGATGGCGTTGCTGGCGCTCGGTCTGGCGGGCGCAGGCGCGGCGCTCCTCCTGGGGGAATGGCTGGGCTCTCCGGGCGGCGGACTGCTCATCGTGGCGGCCCTGTATGGGGCAGTCGCGCTGACGGTGCTGGGAATCGCGAGGAGCCGCATTCGCAGAATGAATGGGTTTCTCAGGGCGACGCTGGACGATCTGAAGCGAGACGTGGAATGGCTCAAGGACATCCCATGAACGATCCCGAGATCGAGGCGGCGGTGGCGGAAATCGAGGCCGCTCGCCAGAACCTCGGCATGGCTCTGCGTGACCTGCAGGAGGCGTTCAATCCGTTCGACTGGAGACAATGGGTGGCGCGTCATCCCGTGCAGAGTGCCGTGGGCGCGGCTGCCGTGGGTTTCATGCTGGCGCAGCCCGGAGGGAACAAGCGCAACGGCGTCACCGGCTCCTTCCTGGGCGCGCTCTTGCGCGGCAGCCTCGGAGCCGTCGTTCCGCACCTCCTACGACTGTTCCTCTGATGGCTCAGGGGAAGCTTTCCCCGGCCCCTCCCGAAAG
>DASYRY010000042.1:0-1518 GCA_036004025.1 Candidatus Polarisedimenticolia bacterium
AGCGTGTTGATGGCTCGGGCCACCGATTTCGGGGAAAGACCCGCTTGGCTGAGGGATCGGACATGCGCGAGGAGATCCTGGCGCCGGGCCCGATTCGGAAGGATGCGAGCCTGGCGAAGCGACGCCTCGAAGCGCTTGAGATCCCTGCCATAGGCGTCCAGCGTATTGGTCGAGAGACCGCGCTCCACCGAAAGGTACCGGAGAAATGTCTTGACGAGACGGTCCTGGCTCAGCGCTTGCCTCCTTCCAGCACGAAAGTTACCGGGCCGTCGTTGACGAGCTCCACTTCCATGAGCGCGCGAAAGAGGCCCGTTTCCACGCGCAGCCCGTGCGCTCGCAGCTTCTCCACGAATCGCCCGAAGAGGTCCCGCGCCTCTTCGGCGGGAGCGGCATTTTCGAAACTCGGCCTTCGACCGCGCTCCAGGCTTCCCGCCAGGGTGAATTGAGATACGGCGAGGAGGGCGATTCCCTCGTCGAGAGAGGAGCGATTCATCTTGCCCGTCTCGTCTGGAAAGAGGCGCAAGTTTACGACCTTCTCCGAGAAAGAGTCAAGGATCGGCTCATCATCTCCTTTCTCAAGCGCCACCAGGAGGAGAAGTCCCCTGCCAATCTTCCCGACCACGCGGCCGTCGACCCGCACCTCGGCCCGAGCGACCCGCTGTACGACGATCTTCACGGCTTTCTCCTGAAAGGTCCCGGCAGCAAGGTCATGACTTCCTGGACTTCCCGGCTGCCGAGCAGCCAGGCCACGGCCAGGAACGCGCCCGCCGAAACCAGGATGACCATGCCGAGGACCGACGAGCGCACCAGAATCGAGTGGGCGGGTTGCAGGAGGGTCAAGGAGTTCATGGGCGAGGCCACCGCGCCCATCGCCACGCTCGCGATGGACGTGACGAGGAGGCTGCGACTCAGGTGAGAGTCCCAGAGCCGGCCCCATTTCCTAGAGAAGAGATGGAACAGAAGCACCATGTCCAGGAGGGCCGAGACGGACGTCGACAGCGCAATGCCTCCCGCCAGGAGGGGTCCACGAAGCCAGAAATTCAAGAGCAGGTGCACCAGGAAGGTCGCCGCGCCCACCTTCACGGGCGTGCGGGTGTCTTGATGGGCGTAGAAAGCCGCGGCGAGAATGTTGACTCCCGCGAAGGGAAGAAGTCCGATCGAATAGTATCCGAGCACCCCGGCCGTGAACCGCGTCGCCTCCGCGTCGAATTTCCCCCTCTCGAAGAGGATGCTGATGATGGGCACGCGGAGGGCGATGAGTCCCACGGCGGCCGGCATGCAGATGAAGAAGATGAGCTGGAGCGCGGTGCGCAGCGTCTGGCGCACTTCCTCCCCCTTGCCCTCCGCCACGAGGCGCGAGACCATGGGAAGCACCACGGTGGAGAGAGAGATCGCGAAGATCCCCAGAGTCAGCTCGGTCACCCGTCCCGCGTAATAGAGGTGCGACACGCTTCCCGCCGCCAGCGAGGAAGCGAACTGCGAATCGACGATCAAGTTAATCTGGGTGATTCCGGCGCC
>DASYRY010000043.1:0-2972 GCA_036004025.1 Candidatus Polarisedimenticolia bacterium
CTCACGCGAATCGCGCTGGGAATGTGGCCCGCCAGAGGAATGCCTTGTTTTCTCGCCGCCTCCGCGAGGGCGAAGTACGATTCCCTCGAGAGCTGGTCGTAGACTTTGATGAAGTCGGCGCCCTGTCGCTGGAGCGAGCGCACCATGCCGCGCGCTTCCGCGGGCGATCGCACGGAGACGGTGAAGTCAGGATTCGAGAACGAGTCGGGTCCGTCCACGATGGGGCCGCACGCCACGATGAGGGGGCCGCGGCGCCGCCCGGCGGCGATGTCGTCTCGCAATCCAAAAACGCGCGAGGCGATTCCCCCCATGTTACGGACGCCGAGCACTCCATTCGCGACATCCAGGTCCAGATCGCGCTCGGCATCCCTGAAGTGCGTGTGCATGTCCCAGAGTCCGGGGATCACGAATTTTCCGTGTCCGTCGATCGCCTCGACGGAGGCGGGCAACCTGGCATCCCGGGCCGGCCCCACCCAGGCGATGGCGCCTCCGCGGATGAGGATCGTCATGTCGGGCCGGGCTCTGCCGTAGGGCGGGCTGACGAGGGTGACGTGCGTGAGCGCGAGATCATGGGAGCGTTCTGGGACAGGGAGGGAGATCAGGAGCCCCAGGAACAGGAAGGACGAGCGAAGCACCAAGGGTTTGCCGCTAGGCGTCGATCGGCACGTGACCCGGCTGGGCCGCGACACGTGACAACCAGGCCCGAACTCCCCGGTACGGCTCCAGGTCGAACCCGCCTTCCCCCGCCACGTGTGTATAGGCGTAAAGCGAGATGTCCGCGATCGAGTAGCGCTCGCCGACGAGGAACGACCGATTCGCCAGATGGCGCTCCATCGCGTCGAGCGCCCGATAGCCTCCCGCATGCCGGGCCTCGAGCTGCGCCGGCTCGAATGCGACTCCTTTGAGGAGCCAGAAGCGCGCGACGGCGACGTGGGGCTCGTGGTCGTATTGCTCGAAGAATTGCCACTGCAGGACCTGGGCTTTCTCGTAGCGCTCCATCGGCACGAACGGAGTCCCCTCGGCGAAGTACCAGAGGATGGCGTTCGACTCGGCGAGCGGCCTGCCGTCTTCGAGGATGACCGTCGGAACGCGCAGGGCGGGATTCACGTCGCCGATCACGTTGCGGCGGTTGGAGCGATCGACGACGTCGAGCTCGACCCGGTCGTATTGCAGTCCGAGGTGCGCGAAGAGAAGCCGTACCTTGTAGCAGTTTCCTGAAACCCGCGAGTCGTAGAGGAGCATGGCGCAGATGATATCGAAAGGGACCCTTCTCGTCACCTGGAGCCGGCCAGATCCCGCGGGGGCTGCCCCGCGGAACGGAGTCTCCGCCGCTGGGGGACCCCGAGCGGCAAGCCTCAGTTCGTCAGGTAAGCATAGAGATTGACGGTGACCGTCTTGTCGGTCGTGTTGTACAGGAAGACGCGATAACGTGGAAAAGCCACCATGGAGCGCTCGGAACCGGAAGCGAAATAGACCGAGCTACCCGTCACCCAAGGCGCCGAGAGCTCGATTCGAAACGGTGTGCGGCCCTCCTCTTCGAACACGCGATCGACCGAATCCTCGTCCGGAACGAGGATGCCGCCGATGGCGCCCGGCTGCAGGCCTTTTCCGCGCAGTTGCCCGTCGAGGCTCAGGACCATGGAAGTAAAGCCATCCGTGGTGAGTGTCCCGGCTTGGATCAGGCGCGTCGTTTCCTTGGGGCCCACCGGCGGCACCACAATCTCCTTCAATCGCTGCATCTGAGCATGCTTGATCAGGCCCTCCACCGATACCGAGCCGGCGATGCGCTGTGTCTGCGGAAAGTTCGTGACGAAGACCTTCTGGACCTCTTCCTGCATTCGATCCGCCCCGACAAGGATGGGGCCTAACAAGAGCGCGGCGAGTAGGGTGACGGCGACCTTCATCGGCTTGTGCGGCATGGGTGCCTCCTGGAAGGGAGCATTGTCATCCGCCTGCAAAGGGGATTCAAGGAAGGCGTGAGGACGCCGCTTTTGCTAGGGCGCGGGGAGATGACTTCACGGCTGGAGCATGGTATGGATCACCCTGCGCGATTCGGCGCTGGAGAGCTCTTCATGACGAGGAAGAAGCCTGGCGGCAAGACATCCGCACCCGCTCGGATGTTGGATCTGATCATCGGCTACTGGATTTCCGAGCTCGTGCTCGTCGTCTCGAAGCTGAACGTGGCCGATCTCCTCGAAAAGGGGCCCAGGACGGCCGCCGACCTGGCGAAGTCCACCGGGACGAATCCCGGCGCTCTCCACAGGGTCCTCCGGGCGCTGGCCGGCGTCGGCGTCTTCTCCGAAGTCGCGGGGGGCCGCTTCAAGCTCACACCCCTCGGGGCCACGCTGCGCAGCCGCTCCCCCCATTCCATGCGTGATTTCGCGATCATGATGGTAGACGATTATAACGTGCAAGCTTGGCAGGACCTCCTCGAGAGCGTCCGGACCGGCGAGAATGCCTTTCCCCGCGTGCATGGCATGCCGGTGTTCGAATACTTCCTGAAGCACCCCGAAAAGGGCCAAGTCTTCGGCCGCGCGATGGCCAGCCTCTCCGGCACCGAGAACCCCGCGGTGGCGGCCGCCTGCGATTTCTCCAAGAGCCGTACTTTGGTGGACGTCGGGGGGTCGCAGGGTCATCTACTCGCGGAGATCCTGCGGGCCAACCCCAAGCTGAAAGGAATCCTGTTCGATCTCCCGCTTGCGGCGGAACAGGCGATGAAGTCGCCTTATCTGAACGCCAGGGGAGTGAAGGGACGGGTCGAGGTGATGGCGGGAGACTTCTTCCAGTCCGTCCCTCAAGGAGCCGACACCTATCTGATGAAGTACATCCTGCACGATTGGGAGGATGCACTCTCAATCAAGATCCTCGAGAACTGCAGGCGGGGGATGGCGCCGGGCGGACGGGTCCTCGTGGTGGACACGGTGATTCCCCGTGGGAATAAGCCGCACTGGGGCAAGCTGCTCGACATCAAC
>DASYRY010000044.1:0-5519 GCA_036004025.1 Candidatus Polarisedimenticolia bacterium
ACGAAGGGCTTGAACGCGGAGCCGGGTTGTCGGTAGGACTGGATGACGCGGTCGAACTCGCTGCGGGTGAAATCATAGCCTCCTACCAGCGCCTTCACCTCTCCGGTGGCGGGATCCAGCGCCAGCAGCGAGCCTTCGACCCGCGGCTCCTGATCCAGGGAGACTTTCATGCGCCGGGCTTCCCGGTTGATCTCCTGCACTTGGAAGAGGGTCACGTCTCCCACGTGGAGGATCGCCGCGGGCGAGGCGGCGTGCGTCCACTGCATGTCGGCCGGACCCAGCGTCGCTTCGAACTCTCCGATGCGAATCGTGGCGCTCTTGCGATCGACGCGCGTCACGAGGCCGTGAATCAGCCGGCCGACCTCCAGGGGCCGATCCCAATCGGAATGTTTGTAGGCGTCGAGGGTGCCTTTGGCCTCCCGAAGGACGTTCGTCGAGATCGCCCGGAATCCCTGGCGCTTGTCCACGGCGCGCAGGCCCTTGCGCATGGCCTCGTTGGCCGCTCTTTGCATGACCGGATCCAGCGTGGTGAAGACCTCGAGTCCTTCCTGGTAGAGGGTGAGCTCGCCGTAGGTGCGATCCAGATAGCGCCGGACCTCTTCCACGAAGTAAGGAGCCAAGTCGCTCTCCTCGCGCGGCTGGATGCGGTGGAAGACCTCGGACCGGGCGGCTCTCGCCTGATCCTCGGTGAGATAGCCCTCCTCGACCATTCGCGAGAGGACGTGATTCCGGCGGCGGATCGCGAGCTTCGGATTGCGAATCGGAGAGTAGCTCTCGGGCCGCTGCACCAATCCGGCGAGAAGGGCGGACTCGGAGAGCGTCATCTCTCGAGCGGGCTTTCCAAAGAAATAGCGTGACGCGGTCTCCACGCCGTATCGACCATGCCCGAGATAGATCTGGTTGCAGTAGAAGACCAGGATTTCCTTCTTCGTGTAGGCCTTCTCGATCTGCATCGCCAGGACCGCTTCCTGAATCTTCCGGCGAAGCGTTTTTTCCGGCTTGAGAAACAGGAGCTTGGCGAGCTGCTGGGTGAGCGTGCTGCCCCCTTCCTTCAGTCTCAAGTGCACCAAATCCCGAAGCAGCGCTCGGGAGATTCCGAGGGGATCGACCCCGAAGTGGCGATAGAACCTCGAGTCTTCCGTGGCGATGATGGCCTGGATGAAGGAAGGAGGGATCTGGCTGAAATCCACCAGAATCCGCTTCTCTCCACCGAATTGATAAGTGGGAGTGCCGTCGGCTGCGTAGAGGACGCTCACGACCGGAGGTTTCCAGTCCTCCAGCCGAGTGACCTCCGGGATGTCCGAGGTCAGGAAATAGCCGGCCACCGAACCGGTCAGGACGGCCAGGATGAAAAGTGCCAAGATGATGAAGAGAAGCCGGCCGCGTGGAATCCTGCGCGGCGGCGACGGTGGGTCAATTCCTTTACTGTCAGCAGTTACATCTGTTATCATCGCGGCGAAGTATAGCACAGGGTGGCGCGAAGACAACTCCTCCGAGAGTTAAGGAGGGAGAGTGATGCCTCCACGAAAGACAGGGTCCTCACCCGGCTCGAAAAACTCGCCGAATCGGAGCCTTGCGGCCGACAAGGGAGAGTCTCAGGGACGCAGGCCGACGTGGCCGGGTCCCGAGGATGGCCGCTTCCGCCTCGTCTCCAGCTTCCAGCCCGCCGGCGATCAGCCCGCCGCCATCGCCAAGCTGCTGGAATCGATCTCGGCGGGGAGGCGGCATCAGGTGCTCATGGGGGTGACGGGGTCGGGCAAGACCTTCACCATGGCTCATCTCATCGCGGCGTTGAACCGGCCTACACTCGTTTTCTCTCACAACAAGACGCTGGCCGCCCAGCTCTATCAGGAGTTCAAACGTTTCTTCCCCGACAACGCCGTGGAGTATTTCGTCTCCTACTACGATTACTACCAGCCCGAGGCTTACGTCCCGCAGACCGACACGTTCATCGAGAAGGAGTCCACGGTCAATGAAGAAATCGAGCGGCTTCGCTATTCCGCGACTCGCTCGCTCTTCGAGCGGCGGGACGTGATTCTCGTGGCCTCCGTGTCCTGCATCTACGGGCTGGGGTCGCCCGAGGCCTACCATGGAATGATGGTCCTCCTCGAGGAGGGCGCCACCCTGGACAGGGACGTGATGCTGAGAAAGCTCGTCGAGATCCAGTATCGGCGCGATGCCTTCGATCTCGAGCGGGGAACTTTCCGGGTCCGGGGAGATGTTGTGGAAATCTTCCCGGCCTACGAGGAATTCGCCATTCGCGTCGAGTTCTTCGGGGACACCGTGGAGAGCCTGCAGGCCCTGGATCCGGTGCGCGGGGTGCCCCTGCGGCGACTGGGGCGGATTCCCATCTATCCGAATTCCCATTACGTCACGCCGAGGGATCGACTTCTGGAGGCCACCGAGAACATCAAGGCGGAGCTGGCAGAGCAGCTCTGTGTGCTCGAATCGGAGCGCAAGCTCCTAGAGGCGCAGCGGCTCCACCAGCGCACCCAATTCGATCTCGAGATGATCCAGGAGATCGGGTATTGCCAAGGGATCGAGAACTACTCACGTCACCTCACCGGTCGCAAGCCCGGAGAGCCCCCGCCGACCTTGCTCGACTACCTTCCGCACGACGCCCTGATGATCCTGGACGAAAGCCATGCCACCATCCCGCAGATCAAGGGAATGTATCGTGGCGATCGATCCCGGAAGGAGACCCTGGTGCAGTATGGCTTCCGGCTCCCATCGGCGGTGGACAACCGGCCTCTCACGTTCGACGAATTCCGGGCCCGGGCGGAACAGATCTTGTACGTCTCCGCGACGCCGGGCCCCTACGAGCTGGAGCAGGCCGGCGGGGAAGTGGTGGAGCAGGTCATCCGCCCGACGGGTTTGATGGATCCGGAAATCGTCGTGCGCCCGATACGCAACCAGGTGGATGATCTTCTGGGCGAGATCCGCGGCAGAGTCGCGCGAGGAGACCGGGTCCTGATCACCACGCTCACCAAGCGGATGGCGGAGGAGCTGACGCAGTACTATCGCGACGTGGGTGTGCGCGTCGAGTATCTCCACTCGGACGTCGAGACCCTGGAGCGCGTCCGAATTCTGCGCAATCTTCGCCGGGGAGATTTCGACGTCCTGGTGGGGGTGAACCTCCTTCGCGAAGGCCTGGACCTGCCCGAAGTCTCCCTCATAGGGGTCCTCGACGCCGACAAGGAGGGATATCTCCGCTCCGCCGGGGCCCTTATTCAGACGGCGGGCCGGGCGGCGCGCAACGTGAGGGGACGAGTCCTTTTCTACGCCGACCGTACGACCGATTCGATGAACCGCGCGATCTCCGAAACCCTGCGCCGCAGGGAGATTCAATCCGCCTACAACCAGGAGCACGGCATCACGCCGGAGTCGATCGTCAAATCGCTCGACGACGTCCTCGGAAGCGTTTATGAAGCGGACTACCTCAAAGTGGATCTCGAAGTCGCGGAGGCGGGAGCGCGCTACGGCGATCGGCAAGAGCTGGAGAGGGAGATTCAGGCGCTGCGCGAGGAGATGAAGAAGGCGGCGTCGAAGCTCGAGTTCGAGAGGGCTGCCGAGCTGAGGGACCGAATCCGCTTCCTCGAGAAGATCGACCTGACGGCCTGAGGAGCCCCTTGGTCATGGCAGACAAGCCCGTCCCGTCACCGGAGAACCCCTTGGAGGAGAAGCTCGCCTCGCTTCCCGATTCCCCGGGAGTGTATCTCTACCGGGACTTCAAGGGGCGGATCCTCTACGTCGGGAAAGCGAAATCCCTGAGAAGTCGGGTCCGATCCTACTTCCAGAAAGGCGCTGCGCATCCTCCCAGGACCGCCGCCATGGTGGCCGAGGTGAGGGACTTCGAGTTGATCCTGACCGGTTCCGAGACCGAGGCGCTGATCCTGGAGAACAACCTCATCAAGAAGGAGCGTCCCCGGTACAACGTGCTTCTGCGCGACGACAAGAACTTCCTGTACCTCAAGATGACCGTGAAGGATTCCTTTCCTCGCGTCGTCCTGGTCCGCCGAGCCCGTCTCGACGGCCATCTCTACTTCGGCCCGTTCCTCCCGGCCGCGCACGCCCGGAAGACGCTCCGCCTGGTGGCCCGGTTCTTCAGGGTGGCCATCTGTCACGAAAAGCTCGATGGGAGCCGTCCTCGTCCGTGTCTCTATTACCAGCTCAACCAGTGCACGGGTCCCTGCGCCGGTCTGGTGGCGAACCAGGAGTATCGCACCCAGGTCCAGGAGGCCCGTCTCTTCCTGGAGGGGCGGAACAAGGATCTGCTGGGGCGGCTCAAAGAGCGGATGCAGGAGGCGGCGGCGCAGGAGAACTACGAAACCGCCGCCCATTATCGCGACCTGGTTCGCTCGGTCGAGGGACTCTCCGTGCGCCAGCGGTTCACCTCGGTGGGCTTGGAGGATCAGGACTATCTTGCCGATTATCGGGAAGGGGACCGTGCGGTGCTCGAAGTCTTCCAGATGCGGGAAGGGGTCGTCGCCTCTCGGAGGGAGTTCACCCTCGAAGGGTCTCCGGAATCGCAGGCAGACTTCACCACCGCGTACCTCCAGCAGTACTACGCTTCGGTGGCGGAGATCCCCGGAGAGATCTACACGCCGGTGGAGCCGGGGGATCGGAAGCTGCTCGAGGAATGGCTCGGCGCCCGTCGAGGCGGGAAGGTCAAGATCCTCACCGTGTCCCGCGGCCCCAAACGCGTCTTCCTGGAGACGGTCGCCGAGAACGCCAGGCTCGGCTTCGAGCAGAGCTTTCGAGGCGGAGGCGCTCAAGGAGCGGGTGAGGCCGAGGCGCTCAGGGAAGCTCTGGGACTGGAGGATCTGCCGCTGCGCGTGGAGGCCTTCGACATCTCCAACACCCAGGGAACCGATTCGGTCGCATCCATGGTGGCCTGGGAAGCTGGGAAGATGCGCCCGGGAGATTACCGGCGATTCCGGATTCGGACCGTGGAAGGAGCGGACGATTTCGCCTCTCTCGGGGAAGTGGTCGGGAGACGGTACACCCGCTTGCTCCGGGAGGGGAAGGAATTGCCCGATCTGGTCCTTATCGATGGAGGCAAGGGTCAGCTCCGCGCCGCCACGGATGTCCTGGCCCGCCTGGATCTCGTGACCCTGCAGGTGGCCTCGATCGCCAAGCGGGAGGAGATTCTGTACCTGAAGGGAAAAGAGGGTGAGATCGCCCTGGAGCCCACCTCTCCCGCTTTGCATCTGGTGCAGCGAATCCGTGATGAAGCGCACCGTTTCGCCGTCACCTATCATCGCAAGCTTCGCTCGCGCAGGACCATTGTCTCCGAGCTGCGTGACGTTCCCGGAGTTGGAGCGGTGCGTGCCCGCCGACTGCTCACCACCTTTGGAAGCGTGCGGGGAATCCTCTCCGCCCCCGAGGAGGCTCTGGAGAGGGCGGTCGGAAAGCCCCTCGCCCAGAGAATTCGCCTTCATCTGGGGGCCCGAGAAGGGGCTTCCAAAGACTCCCGCCGCTCCGGCTAGACGTTATCCCTCTTAAAATCATAGCCTTGC
>DASYRY010000045.1:0-4708 GCA_036004025.1 Candidatus Polarisedimenticolia bacterium
CCGCCGGCGCCACCTCGCAGTGACCCAGGCAGGCGCTCCGCTGCCATGGCGAATCGCCCTCGGCCTGAGGGCGGGAAGGGGGACCCAGGCGATCTTCCAACTCCTTGCAAAGCTCTTCGGACCCCTTGAGGCGGCAGATGAGGTCCTCGCAGACATAGGCCATGCTGGTCGGGCGGGGACTCAAGGAGATCATCCGGTAGAAGGTGGCGACCCCAAAGGCGTCCGCCGGCGCGACGTCCAGCATGAGGCAGATGTGGTTCAGTGCACCTTCGCTCACCCAGCCTGTGCGGGCCTGCACGGCGAGCAGGGCAGGGAGGAGGAGCGTTCGTGAGGCCCCCGGGGGTCGACGATCGGCCCGCTCTTCGAGAATGGAGTCCACCGCCTCCCTTTCCTCAGGCGTCGGCTTCGGAGCGCTTAGGCGGAGATCCATTCCGTCGATTCCTTCCGGTGGGTCGCCGCATCGACCTTGTCGATGCGGATTGCGCTCGCCTTGAACTCCGCGGTGCCTGATTTCGGGTCATTTGCCTCGATCGTCAACCGATTGGTCTCCACCTCATCGGGGAAATGGAACGTCATGAAGGCAAGCCCAGGCCGGAGACCCTCGTCATAGCGGACGGCGACGAGCAGGGAGCCGCGTCGCGAGGAGACCCGCACCACCTCTCCCTCGGCCACATCGAATCGTGCTCCATCCTCCGGCGACAAATCCAGGGTCTCTCCGCGCCGCAGGGGCGATGCGTAGGCACGGGTCTGCACCCCGGTATTGAAGCTGTCCAGCCTCCGCCCGGTGGTCAGGCGGATCGGAAACTCCTCGGTCAGCTCGTCCACGGGCGGCTCGAACTCCACCGCGCTGAAGGGGGCTTTCGGGCCTCGCACCGGCTCCTCCCAGAGCCGGCCGTGAAGGAACGGCGTTCCCGGATGGCTCTCGTCCGGGCAGGGCCACTGGATTCCCCCAAGCTCCTCCAGCCTCCGGTAGGACATGCCGGCGTGCATCGGAGAGAGCGACCTAAGCTCGTCCCAGACCTGCTCGGCGGTCGGCGATCCCCAGTCGTACCCGAGCCGGCGCGCGAGCTCCGAGACGATTGTGAGATCGTCGCGCGCTTCGCCCGGAGGTTCCATCGCCTTGCGGACCCGCTGCACGCGTCGCTCGCTGCTGGTGACCGTTCCTTCGGACTCACACCAGGACGCCGAGGCGGGGAGCACCACGTGCGCCATTTCGGCCGTGCGGGTCATGAAAAGATCCTGCACCACGAGATGGTCGAGTCCCTCGAGGAGTCGAATCGCACGATGGACGTCGGCTTCGGACTGGGCCGGATTCTCGCCGATGATGTAAACGCTGCGAAGCTCGGCGCGCTCCATCGCCTCGAACATGCCGGTCAAATGCCAGCCTCGCTTAGGAGGGATGGCGGCATTCCACGCGCGCTCGAAGTTGCCCCGCAGCTCCGGATCCTCGACGTCCTGGAATCCGGGGAGCTTGTTGGGAATCGCCCCCATGTCCCCGCCCCCTTGCACGTTGTTCTGGCCGCGCAGCGGATTCACTCCGGAGCCGTCGCGCCCCACGTGTCCGGTAAGGAGCGCGAGGTTGATGAGGGCCAGGACGTTGTCCACCGCGTTGTGGTGCTCGGTGATCCCCAGCGTCCAGCAGAGCTGGGCCTTACCCGCACGGGCGTAGTCGACGGCGAGCTGGCGAATGAGGGGAGCCGGGACGCCCGTCAAACGCTCTCCCTCCTCCAGCGTGTAGCGCTCCACACAGGCGCGGAACTCGTCGAAGCCGACCGTCGCACGCGAGATGAAGTTTTGATGCTGGAGACCCTGCGACAGGATCTCCCGGGCCATCGCGTTGGCCAGAGCGATGTCGGAGCCGACGTCCAGCCCCAGCCATCCGTGGGCCCACTGCGCGGAGCTCGTGCGCCGGGGATCCACCACGTAGAGCTTGGCGCCTCGACGCACTCCCTTGAGGACATGATGGAAGAAGATCGGATGGGTCTCCCGCGCATTGGAGCCCCACAGGATGATCGTGTCCGCATCCTCCGCTTCACGGTAAGAACTGGTTCCACCACCCGCCCCGAAGACCGTCGCCAGACCGACGACGCTGGGGGCGTGTCACGTGCGGTTGCAGCTGTCGACGTTGTTGCTGTGGAGGGCCGCCCGCGCGAGCTTCTGGGCGAGATAATTCACCTCGTTGGTCGCCTTGGAGCAGCTGAAGAGTCCAAAGCCGTTCCCACCGTATCGCCCCACCGCGGAGTGGAAACCCTCCGCGGCCCGATCGAGGGCTTCCTCCCACGAGGCAGGCTGCAGCGACCCGTTCTGCCGGACCATGGGCCGCGTCAGCCGTCGATGAGTACTTTTCATGGCTTTCACCTCCTGATTCCTCCCATCTCCTCTCCGCGGGGTGTGCTCAAGGGGTTCCTGAACGCCGATCGCGGAGGATTCAGTATACGCCCGCTCGCATGGGGGATTCATCCGAGCGCGGAACTCCACACGCGAGGAAAAAGGAGCCATGAAGAGGCGGCGGCGACTAGAGTGAGGAGGCGGGGGTCCCGCCCGCCGAGAATCCGGCGCGCAGCGAGATGAGGAGTCCGGCAAAATCATCGGGGAGGGGCGACTCGAACTCCATCCATTGCCCGGTCACCGGGTGAGTAAAGCCCAGCCGCCGGGCGTGGAGCGCATGTCGAGGAAACCGATCTAGGAGGGGGTTCGGCGGAAAGGGTCCGGTCGAGGAATAGACCTTATCGCCGATAACGGGATGCCCACGTTCCGAAAGGTGGATTCGTATTTGGTGGGTTCGCCCCGTCTCGAGCCTCAGAGCGAGCAAGGTCGCGATCTCCCAACGCTCCAGGACCCGGAAGTGCGTCACCGCCTCCTTGCCCGCTCCCCTAGGCCCCTGAAGCGATCGGCGCCGGAGACCCGGCCCGGCGCGATGGAGGGGATCGGAGATGGTTCCCGAGTCCGCGGGGACCGAGCCTCGGACGAGGGCGACGTATTCTCTCGCAATGGCGTGAGTCCGGAACTGATCCGCGAGGATCCGATTTGCCGAGCCACGCCGCGAAAAAAGGAGAAGCCCCGAGGTCTCCCGATCGATCCGATGGAGGAGTCCGAGGTAGGGGGAGCGGACTTCGGGAAAGCGGCGCCGGAGGTAGCGGCTGAGCAGGTCCAGAAGGGTTCCCCTATCTCCTTGGCGTGTGGGTTGCACCAGCACGCCGGGCGCCTTGTCCACCACGAGCACGGCGGCGTCCTCGTGGACCACTCGGAAAGGCTCCATCCCGGGAGGGGCCGTGGACCGATGTTCCCGCGCGAGAACGTGGACCTCGACCCGATCCCCCGCGCGAAGCGGCCGGGAAGCGATTTTCACCCGCTTCCCGTTGAGAGTGACGCCCCCCGCGGCCAGCAAATCCCGGGCGAACATGCGGGAGAGGACAGAGCTTCGTTCGCGGAGAAAGCGATCGAGCCGCATCCCCTCGTCCGACTCCGCGGCCACCAGAATCAGGGGGCGGCGATCTCGTCTCATCGCCCGCCGGCAGAGCCTGATTCAGGAGGACGGGAGCTGCCGTCCGGAATGGGGTGCCGAAGGAAGGAAGGCCAGTGGGAGCTGGCGGTGAGTCCGCTGCTGGGCTTGCGGGGACGGGACGCGAGGGTCGCGCGCCTGCGGGAGGATGGGCGATCGATGAGCGACAGGCCCCGCCTGGCGATCCGATCGGAGGGGTAGAGATCCAGAGCAAACCGGAATTCTCGCGTCGCGTCGCGATGCCTTCCCATCCTGCGAAGCGCGGAGCCGAGCAGCGAGTGCGAAAGATGATGGCGCGGAACGGCTTCGATGGCGCGGCGATAATGCTCCGCGGCGGCTGCGGGGCGGCCCCGCAGCTCCTCCAGATTGCCGAGCCTCAGATGTCCCCAGAGGCTGTCCGGTCGGATCTCCAAGATCTCCCGGTATTCCGCTTCCGCCAGGGAGCTCTCTCCGAGTCTCTCCAGGCATTCGCCGCAGGAAAGGGTCGGAGCGACGAAGCGGCCCACGTGCCTCTTGTGCTCCCTGCGCTCTTCGACGGTGTAAACACTCGTGGCGGCGACCTCCTTCAGGGTCGCATCCACATGATGATAGGCGAGGATGCTCTCAGGGTCGTCACGCACGAGAAGCCCCTCGGTGCGGGATCGGTCCCAGATCGAGTCATCCACGCCTTTCAACCGCTTCGTCTCCTCGTAGAGCGCCGTGCCAGGATAGACGACGAGCGGCGAAACGATCCCGTCGTGAGGGCGCACCGATCGGATCAGGCGCACCGTGGAGAGTACGTCCTCGGCGGTCTCCCCATGAACGCCGGTGATGAGATAGAGAGAAAGATCCATTCCCACCTTGCGCGTCAGCTCGCAGGCCCGATGGACCTGCTCCAGCAGGATGCCCTTGTTGAGTTTCTCGAGAATCGCGCGGGATCCCGATTCGACCCCGTATTGGATGTGCTGGCAACCCGCCCGCCGCATCCAGATCAAGCGCTCCTCGTCGACGGCGTTCACCCGCGACTGGCAATCCCATACGAGATGAAGGCCCGATTGCACGATCTTCTGGCAGAGGGACAGGGTCCGCTTCTTGTCGACCGTGAAGGTGTCATCTCGGAACGACACGCTCACGTGTCCGAACCTGTTTTGAAGGAAATGCAGCTCGTCGAGCACATGATCGGCGCTGCGATACCGCAGACGCGTCCCCCAGAACTCGGGTGTCGAG
>DASYRY010000046.1:0-3169 GCA_036004025.1 Candidatus Polarisedimenticolia bacterium
GTATCTCGCTCCGCTCCTTGCCGCAAGCGAGGCGCCGCGCCGCCTCTACGATCTTGAATTCCGCGCGTTCTCCAACATCCGGCACGATCGGCTCCTGGACGGGGTGGAGACGGACGAGAGACGCTCCGGCGCGGGACTGACCCTGGGCTCGAGGCTTCTGAATCTGAAAGCGCCGCATGCCTTGCGCCTTTCCGCGGGAATCCGGTACGAGAGCACGAGCCTGGAGAACTCCGCGCTCGCGCAGGAGGCGGAAGACCTGACCTTCCTTCGCCTCGGGGCGATCTACGAATGGCGGCACACCTATCGGTGGCCCAGCCTGACGGCGCGTGTCGCCCCCTCGGTGGACCTCGCCTATGCCGTCGCCGGCGGCGATCGTTCCTTCGTACGACCGGGTATCGAGGCGACGCTGCATCAGCGTTTCCTCAACCGGTGGGAGAGTCACTTCAACTTCACGGGCGGCACGCTCGATCGGCACGTTCCTTCCTTCGAGCAGTGGAGCCTTGGAGGAGAGGCGACGTTGCGCGGTTTTTCCGAGGACGCGTTTCTCGGGCGGCACATGGCGGCTCTTCAGTCGGAGATCTGGATGCCTCTTTTTTACGCGCGATCGGAGGGAGCACCTTCTCTTCCGGCCCCGGAGCCGCGGGTCAGCCGCTTCCTCAAGGGGGTTGTCTTCATGGATGCCGGCACCATCTCGGGGACTTCGGAGGGATCCCGCGAAGGCGCCCTCGGCGCCGGGGTGGGGTTGCGCTTTTTCGTTCCCCGCAACCCCCTCGTCCTGAAGCTCGATTACGGCTGGGGCTTCGGAGCGCCGGAAGAGGGCTCGCACTTCTATTTCTCTCTCGGTTATCGTCCCTGATCGATCCGTCCGATCCGCCCGCGGGCTCCTCGGGACTCCGTGCGTCCCCGCTTCGCGGCGCGAAACGAGCAACCGGTAAGGTGAGGTATGCTGTGCCTCCGCAGGGGAGGCATCGCTGAGCCAGAAGATACTTTCCCGGAACCTCAGGCCGAGGCTTTTCAAGACGATCCCGTCGTGAGAGGGCAGCGTTGGTTCGCCAATCTGGTCCTGCTGGCCTCCTCTCTCGGAAGCGTGGCTGCGGGATGGATGGCCTTCGGCACGGCACGCTCTTACTCGGTAGGGCTTCTCCGCCAGATTCTTCTGGTGGGAGGACCGATCCTGCTGGGCCTCGCGTTCCTGGCCTGCCTGCGGCTGCCTCTCGAGCTGCGGGTCACCCTCTCCGTGACTCTTCTCTCGCTGGTCGTGGCTGCCTTCGCGGCCGAAGCGTACATTCGCGAGCTTCCCTCTCTTCGGGTCCGCTGGGCGGCCCGGCGATTCGGGGTTCCCTTCGATGCACGCACTCAATTCGAAGTCGTGCGGGATCTTCACGCCGGCGGGACGGACGCCTGGCCGGCCGCGTTCCCATCCTGGCAGGGATTCCGACTGGAAAAAGAGAAGTTTCTACCCCTCGGCGGTATTTCCGGTGTGGAGACCGTTTTCTGCAACGAGATGGGCCGTTACGTCCTGTACCGCAGTGACGAGCACGGCTTTCATAACCCCCGGGGGATCTGGTCATCCCCCCAGCTCGACCTCGCGGTGGTGGGCGATTCCTTCACACAGGGCGCGTGCGTTCCAAGCGAGCAGAATTTCGTGGCGCTGCTCCGCAGGGAGCACCCCGCGACCCTGAACCTCGGAATGCTGGGGAATGGGCCGCTTCTCATGCTGGCCAGCTTGAGGGAGTTCCTCGTGGACCTCAGACCGCGCATCGTTCTCTGGGTCTACACGGAAGCGAACGACCTGACCCGAGATCTGCACCAGGAGAGAAAACAGGCTCTGCTGGCCGAATACCTCCGCCCCGGACATCGCCAAGGGCTCCTGTCGAAACAGCCGCAGGTCGATTCCCTCCTGCGCCAGCTCATCAAGCGTGAATTCGTCGACCGTGGAGATGCGATCGCGTTCCATCCTCCGTCGCGCTTTTTCAAGCTCTGGTTTCTGAGGCAGGCCCTCGGGCTCTACGTGGGCGAGTCGAATCAGGAGGGAGTCAAGGAGGATCTCCCGCTCTTCCGGCAGATCCTGAAGGAGGCGCAGCTCGCCACGCGGGGCTGGGGCGGGGAGCTCTATTTTGTCTATCTCCCGTCCGAAACCCGGTATTACGACGAGAGACAGCGGCCAAATTACGACCGGACTCGAGATTGGGTCCTGGCGATTCTCCGGGAGCTGGAGATTCCGCTCATCGATCTCCATTCCCCTATCTCACGGTATCCGCACATTCCCGACCTGTACTCGTTCCGGGGCGGGCATTTCGGCCCTGAGGGGTACCGCCTCGTAGCCGAGACGATCCTTAAGGCCCTGCCGCCTCCTCCTCAGGACGGCGAGCTTCACGGTAACTCGAGGCCGGGTTCGACGCACGAATAGGCATGCGGGCCACCCCCACCCGAGCTGGAACAGGAGACAATGGCCCTCCGGGAGTCACGCTCCCGGAGGGCATCCACGAAGCCGCGTCGCAAGCACCGTGCGAAACCGCGAGGTCCATTACTTTCCGCAGAAGATGCTCAGTCCGACTCGAACGCCCGAGCTGTCCTGATCATCGAAGCTGTCGGCGCCCATGAGGCTTCGGAAGTAATAATCGAACCGGATCGCCGCGGAATCGCCCACGAAGACCTTCGCTCCGACGCTCGCCTCCCAGGCGGCATCGGCGACGTCGCCCAGATCGCCGCTCGCGAATTCGTAGGCGGCCTCGAGGAATCCTGTCGCCTTGTCCTTCGCCGGCATCCAGTTCCAGGTGTAGACAGGACCGATGAGAAGGCCGTCGGTGCTGGGCCCGAGGTCGGGATCGAACTTGAAGTAGGTCACTTTGGGTCCGATCTCGTGACGCCCATCTCCGAAGATCCACTGGAATTGACCGTCAAGGTCGATACTCTTTCCGACATCGTCCGTGTCATCGTAAGAGAATGCGAAGCTCGTTTCGTACTTCTTCTCCGTCAGCGTGGAAGCGGAAACCGGCGAGGCAAGAGCCCCAATCAGGATCACGGAAGCGAGACCAGGCAACAGCAATCGCATTGAAGCCTCCTTTTTCTCAAGCGGAGTTTCGAGTCGCTGGGAGCCACGCGCTGACTTCGGGCATCCCATATTACAGACTCATCCGATCATTTCAAGAGAAAACGCGGGAAATTA
>DASYRY010000047.1:0-4605 GCA_036004025.1 Candidatus Polarisedimenticolia bacterium
AGCCCGGATTTTTTGTTGCACAGGTGATTTCGCGGGAGTATATTCGCCCGTACACGAGGAAGGAGGTGGTCCAGTGAGCTTACCTAGTTTTTATTCTGAGACCCGTGAGGTGCCTGTAACCTAGGCGGCCCAAGAGAACGGCCGCGCCTGGGTCCCGCCTCGGGAATACCAGCAGGCCACCGAGCCCGGAAGTCCCCGGAAATGGTCAGCCGGGGCGGCGTGACTCGCCGTCAACGCTTCCGGGCTTTCCTCTTTTCAGCCTCCCCCCGCCAGAGCGCGAGCCTCCTCCTTGAGGGCGCTCACCGCTTCCGCCACCCTGTCTCGATGCGAGCGGAAGCTAAGCACGCAGATCCGCAGGACGTAGCGGCCGCCGATCCGGGTGCCGGAGAGGAACACGCGGCGGCGCTCGTTGACCCGCCGGAGAATCTCCTGGCCGAGCGCGTCGGGATCTTTCCCGTTCGCCCGAGCCTTGAATGCGACCAGCGAGAGCTGGGGCTCATCCAGCATCTCGAAATGCGGATCCTCCTTTAGCTGCTCGAAAGCCCACCTCGCCAGGGACAGCTTCTCCTCGAGCTGCTCCCGGAAAGCTTTCAACCCATGGAGCTTGAGGGGAAGCCACACGCGCAGCCCGCGGAAATCGCGGGACAGCTCCGGCGTGATCTCAGTGTAGTTCGGGATTCCTTCCGCCGCCGAAGGATCCGGCAGATAGTGCGCTTCGACCCGCAGCGCCTTCGCCAGCCAAGCCGGCTCCTTGAGCAGAAGGCTACCCGTGCCGTAAGGAAGGAAGAGCCCTTTGTGGGGATCCAGCGTAATGGAATCGCACTGCGAAATCCCGGGAAGAAGCTTCTCTCCTTCCCGGGTGATTCGGAAAACCCCTCCGTAGGCGGCGTCGGCGTGCACCCAAAGATCCTGCCGCCTGCCGATCTCCACAAGGTCCAGTATCGGGTCCACCGCGCCGGTGTTGGTGGTCCCGGCGTTGGCGATCACCAGGAAGGGATTCAGGCCCTTCTCCTTGTCCTGTCGTACGGCCGATTCGAGCGCTTCGGGACGCATGCGGAGGCGGGAGTCCACCGGGATCCACCGGAGGTTCCGGTCCGAGAATCCCGCGATGCGCGCGGACTTGACCAGGGAAGAGTGGGTCTCCCCCGTCATGTAGATGATGCCGGAGAGAAATTCTTCCGGCAGCCGGGCCGCTCGGGCCGCCACGATCGCGGTGAGATTGGCAATCGACCCGCCCGAAGTAAGGATGCCTCCCCAGCCTGGCGGGCAGCCCATGAGGGAGGTGAGCCATTCGACGACGGTGGCCTCGATCTGGGCCAGGGCGGGGGCCGCGACGGAGACCCCTACGAACCGATTGGTGGCGCATGCGAGGAGGTCGGCCGCGGCGGCCGCGGGAATTCCGCCTCCCGGGATGTAGGCCAGATAGCCGGGACCGGCGGTGGTGAAGGATTTCGCGAAAGCGGGACCGAGCCGGCGCAGGATGCTCTCCAGCGGCTCGCCCGATTCGGGGATCGGCTCCCGAAAGGTCGCGGCCAAGGCATTGGCCCCGGACACGTCGAAAGAGGGCTGCAAGTGCAGCGTCCGGATGTGCTCCACCGCGAAATCGACGCAATCGTCGAGGAGCTTCCTGAGCTCTTCTTCGTCGGGCTCGAGCGGCCAGCGATCTCCTGAGGAAGGGATCATGCGACGGATTGTACCATCGCGTCACTTTCGAAGTTCCGCTTGAGAATCGTGCGGAAGCGGCCTCGGAGAGCCGATCCGAAGAGGCGGCCGGACGAAGCAAGGGGGTGGTGTACACTACCCGCCCGGCGCGGAGATGCGATGACGGCTCTTGTAGTTCGATCCTTCCTCACGATGCTCGTGGTCGTGGATCCGGTGGGCTTGGTCCCGATGTTCCTCGTCCTTTCCGGGAACCGCCCCGCGATTGAAAGACGGCGGATCGCCCGCCGAGCGGTGATGACCGCCGCGGGCATTCTCCTGGCCTTCGCGCTGGGTGGCTCGTGGCTCTTGATGCGCCTTGGAATCAGCCTGGGAGCATTCCAGGTGGCCGGGGGAATGCTCCTGTTCTGGATCGCAGTGCGGATGGTGTTCGCGGAGTATCACCGAGAAACAGCCGAGGAGGCCGCCGAGGCTCGGAATCGTCCCGACATCAGCGTCTTCCCTCTGGCCATCCCGATCATCTCCGGACCCGGCTCGATGGCGAGCATCCTGATCCTCATGGGAGAGGCGCACGACACCTGGCAAGGAGTCCTTACGGTCCTTGCCGCCACCAGCATCGTCCTTGTTTCCTGTTATGGGGCCCTGCTGCTCTCGGAGCCGCTCGCTCGGGTGCTCGGACAGACCGGAATCAATGTCGTCACCAGGGTCCTGGGAGTGCTGCTCGCCGCTCTGGCTGTCCAGTATGTCGCCGACGGAGCCCTCATCCTGCTCGCCGCGAGATGAGCGCGTCCGGGCAGGCATGCCTTGCTTGTCTTTAGAGGACTTGTTTATAGTCTGGACCGGGACCCGCATGCATGCCGCATGGCAAGGGTCCCGCGCAGCTTGACGGTGACACCGCGGTCGCTCCGCGCATTCACCCGGGAGGTCTTGATGGGAGTGCGAGCCTATCTGGTGGTTTCGGGATGCCTGTTCGGTGTCGTCGCTCTAGCCCAGCTTGTCCGGGCCATCCGACACGTTCCGGTCGCGCTCGGCAGCCACAGCGTGCCGGTGGCCCTGTCGTGGGTGGCCGCGATCGTCACGGGCTCTCTCAGCGCCTGGGCCTTGCGGCTCGCGTCGCATGGTCGAGCGTGAGCCGGCCCTCGGACAGGGCGAATAACGCGGGACTCTAAAGGCCTGCGGAACCGGAAGAGGGAGGAGTCGAGCGTGTCGAAAGTGCTGACGCGGCGACAATTCGTGGCCACGACGGCCGGCCTGCTCGGACTCGCGCTGGGTGACTCCCAGGCGGCCTCGTCCCCTCCCCCGGACGCGAGGGCATCGGGCGCTCCCGCGCCGCGAACGGTGGTGCTGTTCCAGGGCGACTCGATCACCGATGCCTGGCGCGACCGCAAGGTGGTGTCCGCCAACCAGGGAGCGGGCCTCGGGACGGGATACGCCTTCCTGATCGCCGCCGGGGCCCTGAGGGACCATCCGGAGGCGCGCCTGCGCTTCTTCAATCGAGGCATAGGAGGAAGCCGCCTTCCGGACCTCCAGGCGCGCTGGGACGCGGAGGCGCTCGCCCTGAGGCCGAACATCGTCAGCATCATGATCGGCGTGAACGATTTCTGGCACAAGCTGACACGCGGGTACACCGGCACCGTGGCCGATTATGAGAAGCAGTACACCGCGTTGCTGCAGCGCACCCGCCAAGCCCTGCCCAAGGCCCGGATCGTGGTGATCGAGCCGTTCGTCCTGCGTTGCGGGGAAATCGACGAGAGGTGGTTCCCCGAGTTCGACCAGAGGCAGGCCGTCGCGGCGCGGGTAGCCAAGCGATCGGGCGCCACGTACGTCCCGCTCCAGGAGATGCTCACGTCTCTCGCAAGGGAGACCTCTCCGGAGTACTGGGCGTGGGATGGCGCCCATCCGACCGCCGCGGGGGACGCCGCGATCGCCGAGCGCTGGCGCCAGGTCGTCGGATTGTAGCCGGCTCGAAAGCCTCTTGACCGGATCGCCGCGCCAGAGTAGCCTTCCTCCCAGATCCACCCCTTTCTGAGTCGAACTCATCCTTTCGGAGACTCTCATGCGGAGGATTCCCTTTCTCTTCCCCGTGCTGTTGATTGCCGCCTTGGCCCTGGGAGATCGAAATGCCCCGATGGCCGGATCCGCGCCCCCGGCGATGCCGCGAAAATCGGGCTTTCTGGAGTTCCAATCCCTGTCGCTGCCCCCGGGGTACGGGGCGCGCGCCGGCAAGGGATGTGACATTGGCGCTTCCACTCAGGCCGCCGTCTACGAGGGAAACATGCTGCTGGATTGCGACGGTGAGACACCCCACAACGAGACGACTCTCGCCACGAATCCTCTCGACCCGCAACACGCCGTGGCCGGCTATCACTCCTACCAGCGGAAAGACGCGGGAAGCGACGCCATCATCCGGGTCGTGGGGGCCACCTCCGTCACACGCGACGGCGGCACGACCTGGAGCGAGGTCATCCCACCGATCAGTCCCTACCAGTTCACGGGGGATCCGGCTCTCGCGTTCGACTCTCGCGGCCGCGTCTATCTCGCGGGAATTGCGGATCACGAAGGCCCCGGCGCCAGCTTCACGGGTCCCGACGTCGTGGTCGCCACCTCTTTCGACGGGGGGGCTCACTGGGATCCGCCGGTGACCGTGGCCCGCGGCACCAACGCCGTCACGAGCGGGAGAGGGTCCGGCCCACTCGTGTTCAACGACAAGGATTTCCTCACCGTCGACATCGGGCCCTCGAGCCCTTTCCGGAATCGCCTCTACGTCACCTGGACCCGATTCGACAGCGTCTTCACTCCCAAGAAATCTGCTTTCAGCGCTGAGGTCATGGTCGCCGCCTCGGATGACGGGGCCACCTGGACCGAGAGCCGCGCGATCAGTGGATTCAATCGGTCGCTTTGCATCGCGCCCTTCTTCGGCCCGGCGGGGCTGTGCGACGTGAACCA
>DASYRY010000048.1:0-10238 GCA_036004025.1 Candidatus Polarisedimenticolia bacterium
GGGCGGTGAATCGCAGGAGGAAGATGAAGATGGTGAACGAGAGCACCGCGAGGACCGCGGCTACGGCGTTGGCGATCTCGATCTGGCCCGCCTCGAACCGCGCGAAGATGAACAGCGGCGCGGTCTGGGTCTTCATCCGCAGATTCCCCGAGACCATGGCGGTGGCGCCGAACTCCCCCAGGGAATGGGCGAACGTCAGCAGCGTCCCGCTGAAGAGGCCGCCTTTCAACGAGGGGAGGATGACGTGCAGAAACGTCCGGAAGCGTCCCGCCCCCATGGTGTACGCCGCCTCCTCATAGGTGATCTCCAGCTCGTCCAGCACCGGCTTCACCGCGCCCAGCATGTAAGGGAAGGTGACGAGCAGGTGGGCCAGGAACACTCCGAAGGGCTCGAAGATGGGGCGAAAACCCAGAGGCTCCAGGTAGCGTCCGAGCAGGCCGATGGGCCCCCACAGGAGAATCAGCGAGGTTCCCATAACCACGGTGGGAATCGCCACCGGCAGGTTCACCAGGATGCTCAGCGGTCCCCGGCCGACGAAGCGATGCTTCGACAGCACGTACGCCGTGAACGTCCCCACGATGGCGTTGGCCAGGCTCGTCCAGAGGGCGATCCAGAGGGAGAGCCGCAACGCGAACTGCGCGTCGGGAAGGAGGAGCGTGTCCACGAAACTCACCCACCCGCCGCGCCCCGCGAAGACGAAGATGGCCACGATGGGAAGGATGAGAAGCGGTGTCAGGACCGCCCAGAGGATGCCGATCGTGAGCCGATGGGCGAGAGTCTTGCGGCCCGCCTCGATGGGCGAGTGGGACTCGTTCATTTCCCCAGTTCTTTCAAGACCTGCCCCTTCCAGATCGACTCGTACACGAGTGCGTCGGCCGCGGCCCATCCCCCCATCTGCTCCACTTTCACCGCATCCTTCAGAGGTGGGAGCGAGGAGTTGCCGGCATCGAGCGAAGGATTCACGGCCGAGCGGAATCCGAATCTCACGAAGATCCTCTGGGCCTCGTCCGAGAAGAGAAAATCGCGAAACGCCTCCACCAGGGGCCGTTCCTTGAATCTGATGTTCCGATCGACGACGACGAGCGGATGCTCCGACAGGACCGTGCGGGCGGGCCGCACGATTTCCACCTTGGCGCTGGAAGCGTCCCGCGGGATCAGCCCCTGCTGCTCGTAAGTGATGAGGGCATCTCCCAGGCCGTTCTCGAACTGAGTCCTCGCCCCGGCCGCGGAGGGGGACTGGCCGACGACGTTCTTCCAGATTCCCAGAAGCTGCGCCTTGCCGCGAGCCTGGTCTTCCGGATCGGTGCTCGCCGGGTCTTTGAGCGCCGAGACGAACTCCGCGAGAATGGACCATTTCGCGCCGCCGGAGGTAAGCGGATCCGGGTGGATGACGCCGACGCCGGGGCGGGCCAGATCGGCGAAGGAGTGGAGGTTCTTGGGGTTTCCTTTGCGCACCAGGATCACGAAGGGGGTCTGGTTCAGCACGCCTCCGGCGGGCAATTGCCTCCAGTCGCTGGTTATCGCTCCCGCCTCCTTGAGGCGCAGGGCGTCCCCTTCATGAGAAAGGATCGCCAGGACCGCCGGCGCCCCCATGATGATCTGGTTGGTGATGGTGCCCGAGCCGGAGAAGGAAGAGGTAAAGACGACCTGCTCTCGTGTCCGGGATTTCCAGAGCCGGGCGAACTCCGGGAAGATGCCTTCGTTCATTGCCTCGCCGAGGATGCTGAAGCCGTACACCACCATCACGCGCTTGTGGGGCTCCACGTTGCGGACTTCCTGAATCTTCGGCCATGCGAGGAAGAGCGCGATTCCCCCGAAAACCAGAATGAGCGCGATCGTCCCGGGCTTGATTCGCAGTCTCATGAACGTGCTCCTTTTCCTGCGTCACGTCTCGGTCTGCGGGTCGCGGTGTTCGGGTTAGGATGCCAGAATCGCGAGAAGACGACGGATCTTACCGGCCGGCCATGCAGAGGGTCAAGACTCGGCGCAGGAGGCGAGCTCGCGCAGCACCTCGGAGAGGTGAAGGAGTCCCGCCGAGACGTCGTCGGTGCTCACGCCGAATCCGAGCCGAAAGTGTTGCGGGGCCTCGAAGAAACGCCCCGGCACGATCGAAGTGTCGCGCGCGCGCAGGCGCTCGTGCAGAAGGTCGGCGCTCGCCGCGCTTTTGAGGCGTGGGAAAAGGGTCACCGACCGGGTGGGCACCACGCACTCCAGCAAATCGGCGTGCTCCTCGATGAATCGGTGAGCCAGCCGGGTGTTCGGCTCGATCAGGGAGCGGGTGCGCTTCTCGAAGGTCGGCAGGGCCCTGAAGGCGCTCCACCCCAGCATCTCGGCCGGCCTCGGGCCCATGACTCCCATGAGATCGTTCATCCTGCGCATCCGCTCGGCGAGGTTTTCCTCGCACAGGATCCACCCGCAGCGTAGTCCTCCGAGTCCGTAGCTCTTGGTCAGGCTGCCGGTGGCGAGGGCCCGATCTCCCAGATGGGCGGCGCTGGGTGGGGCGTCCTCGAAGAGGATGTCCCGATAGACCTCATCCACCATCAGCCATGCACCCGACTCCGCGCAGAGACCGGCGAGGCGCTGCAGATCGCCCGGGTCGGCGACGACTCCGCTGGGGTTGTGCGGGCTCGTCAGGACGACGAGCTTGACGCGCGGAGAGAGGAGCCCTCGAATGGCTTCGATATCGAGGCGGTACCCATCCTCGAGGCTCCTCTCGAAGCGCTTCACTTCGGCTCCGAGGTAGCGCACAACCGCCAGCAGCGGCTCATAGGCGGGGCGCTCCACCAGCACCTCGTCTCCCCGCTCGAGCAGGGTCGCGCAGGCGAGGAAGTTGGCGCCCGAAGTCCCCTGGGCCGGCACCACCCGGTCGGAGGTGACGCCGTATTTCGCGGCGATCGCCTCGCGAAGCGGCGGATAGCCTTCCGGATCGCGGCCGTTGAACTCTATCCCTCCGGGCGGGATCGGAATGTCCGCCGGCGCGCAGGGCAGCATCCCGCTGTTGGCAAGGTTGAAGCGCGCCGCCGCATGCCGCTTGGCCCAGGTCATGTAGACGCTGTGCTTCATCTCATCGAGCCGCGCCACCGAAGCGCCTCCAGAGGAAATAGACCGGCACTCCCGCCAGCATGATACCGGAGCCGGCGAGCGCGTTGCGCGGGTCCGCCACGAAGAAGTTCAGCACGATCCCCGCTCCCGCGAGGCTGAAGAGGATGGGGGTCAGCGGATACAGCGGAGTGGGGTGGGGTCGGGGGGCGTCCTTCCTCCGGACGCGGAACACCATGAGCGCCACGCCCGCGAGCGCGAAGAAGATCCAGTCGGCGAAGACCGCGTAGCCGAGCAGGCGATCGTAGGTCTTGGAGAGCGCGAAAAGGGACGCCAGGACCCCCTGTAGAAGGATAGCCACGGTCGGCGCCTTGAATCGCGGGCTGACGCGGGCCACGACCTTGAAGAACAGGCCGTCCGCCGCCATGGCGTAATAGACGCGCGGCGCGCTCAGCAGCGAAAGGTTCATGAAACCGAAGGTGGAAATGACGATCAACAAGCTCATCGCCCTCGCGCCCGCGTCTCCCGCCAGGCGCTGGGCCACGTCGGCGGCGGGAGTCTGGGTCGCGGCGAGCGCCGGCGCCGAAAGCACGTGCACGTAGGCGACGTTCGCCCCGACGTAGAGGACGATGACGCAGGCGACCCCCAGGAGAATCGCCCGCGGCAGGTTCCTCAGGGGATCGCGCACTTCCTCCGCGACGTAGTTCAGGCTCTGCCATCCGCCGTAGGCGAACATCACGGGGACCAAGCCGGCCAGGAAGGCCGATACGAGACCGAAGCCGTGCATGCCGGGCGGAGCCAGCGGCTGAAAGGAGATCCCGGAATCTCCCGTCAACAGGAAGGCGCCGAGGATCAGAGCGGCGATGGCGAGGGACTTGAAGAAGGTCACCACGTTGATGAGGATCGCCCCGGGCTTGATCCCCAGAGCATGAAAGCAGGCGAGCGCCAGCAGGATCGCGACGGCGAGAGGCACCACGCGTCCCGGGCCGAGTCCGGTGAGTCGCGCGACGTACTGGGCGAAGGCCACCGCCACCGCCGCCGTGGCGCCGGACTGGATGATCAGCAGAAGCGACCAGCCGTGAAGAAACGCCACCAGCGGATGAAAAGCCTCGCGGAAAAAGGCGTACTGCCCGCCGACCTTCGGGAGGACCGTGGAGAGCTCGGCGAAGACAAATGCCCCGGCCAGCGCGATCAGGCCCCCCGCGATCCAGACCGCGAGAATCAGAAACGAGGTTCCGACTTTCTGGGCGACCACGTAGGGATTGACGAAGATGCCGGAGCCGATGATGCCGCTCACGACGATCATGGAAGCGTCGAAAAGCCCCAGCCGGCGGGCGAAGGGAGAAGCTCCCGACTCCGGAGCCGGGGCTCGCGACGTCTCGGGGATCGAAATGACGGTTCCTCCGCTGCGTGCGGGACCGGTAAGGAGCGGAGGAATCATAGTGGGGATGCAATTCCCTCACAAGGCCCTATAATAAGGGCACCCCACATCGTACGAAACCCCAGGAGGGCATCGCTTGGGCACCCGAGAAGTCGCCGTCTTTCCCGCCGGGGAGGAGATCCCCAGGAGCCTGCGCTCCCTGATCGAGCAGATCGACGAGGATGGGGGAAGCGTGCTGGCGGCCTATCGCGAGCCCGTGGGAGGGAACTGGCAGCTCTTCGCCGTTCTGCCGCTGGAGAAGGTGAAGCCGACTCCGTACCAGCGCGACATCTCGAGGGCCCACCTCGAAAAGCTCAAGAAGGCGATCACCAAGCTCGACCGCTTCGTGGATCCGGTGGTGGTCGTGCGCGGCCCCGAGGGCGCCTACTGGACGCCCAACGGAAACCACCGGCGCACGGTCCTGGAAAAAATGAAGGCCGCGACGATCCCGGTCATCGTGCTGGCGGACGCCGACGTGGCGTTCCAGATCCTGGCGCTCAACACGGAGAAGGCCCACAACCTCAAGGAGAAGTCGCTCGAGGTGATCCGAATGTACCGCGGGCTGCTGGAAGAGCACAACCGGAAGCACGAAGATGCGTTCGCCTTCCAGTTCGAGGAAGCCTATTACGCCACCCTGGGGCTCCTGTACGAGGCGCACCCGCGCTTCGCCGGCGGCGCGTTCGGCTCCATCCTGCGAAGGGTGGACAAGTTCCAGAAGGCGCCGCTCCGTGACGCCTACGAAGAGCGCGAGCGCCGGGCCGCCTTGGTGGAGAAGGCGAGCCAGGTCCTCGACAAGCAGGTGGAGAAGGTGAAGCGGCGAGGCATCCGCCATCCTTTCGTGAAGAACTTCGTCCTGGCGCGCTGCAATCCGCTGAGCCGCGCGCGCAAGACTCTGCCCTCGTTCGACACCGCCCTCAAGCGCCTCATCGAGAACCTGGAGGCCTTCGAAGCCGATTCCATACGCTACGACGAGGTGGCGCGCGCCGGAGTGATCGCCGCCGCGGTCGCCACTTCCTCCTGAGCCGGTCCTGGACCGGTCCACGCAAGAGGGGAGACGCCATGGGTGAGAAGATCGACCGGTTCGCGAAGTTCAGGAGCGAGATGAACGAGCGCATCCTCGGGGGCGGGACCACCGAGACGAAGCGCTTTTTTGCCCTCGACGCCCGCGTGTACGAAGATGGGGCGCTCCCTGCGAAGACCAAGGAGCTGATGGGCCTGGTGGCCTCGCTCGTCCTGCGCTGCAACGACTGCGTCACGTATCACCTGTTGCAGTGTCGCGAGCGCGGCGTCACCCGGCAGGAATTCGTGGAAGCGTTCGACGTGGCCCTCATCGTGGGCGGCTCCATCACGATTCCGCATCTGCGCGAGGCTCATGCCGTGCTAAAGGAGCTGGAATCTTGAAGTACCGCCAGCCCGGATACCACGACTCGGATTACAAGGAGGAGCGGGAGAAGCGCGGCAAGCGCGGTCCCCGCGGCCCGAGAGAGATTGCGACGCGCGAGGCCACAGCCGTGGTGCGCTGCTTCAACTGCGGTCACCAGACCTCGCCGGCGCAGGCGATCGCCTTCGATTCGGTGTGCGAGAAGTGCGGAGAGGACTTGCACATCTGCCGGAACTGCCGTCACTTCGACCCTTCGGCGCGATGGGAGTGCCGGGAGAGTCCGCCCGCGCCGGTGCGCTCCAAGACGGCGCGCAACGCGTGCGAGCTGCTCGCCTCCCAAACGGTCCTGGACGCCACGGGAAAACGAGCGGGCGGCCCTTCAGGCCCTCTGGATCCCCGCTCGGCCTTCGACCAGCTTTTCAAGAAGAAGTAGTGGCTTTCCCCACCCCCCTCGTCAGGAAAGGAGAAATGATCATGCAGATGGAGATGCCAAAAGTCACCGAGCACCACGCGAAGCTGAAGGATCTCGCGGGCACCTGGGTCGCGGAGGAGCAGATCTCTCCTTCGCCTTGGGATCCCGAGGGAGGCCCGGCCGTCGGCAAGGCGACGGCGAGGGTCGACGTCGATGGATTCTTTCTATTGATGGACTACGTCCAGGAGCGGGGAGGCAAGGTCTCCTACCGCGGCCACGGAGTCTATGGCTGGGACGCCAAAGAGAAGTGCTACACGATGCACTGGTTCGATTCCTTTGGCATGCCTCTGGTGGGACCCGCGAGGGGCACCTGGGAGGGGAACCGCCTGATGTTCCAGAACAACACGCCGATGGGACAGGGACGCTACATCTACGAGTTCGAAGGGGACGGCAGGTATCGCTTCAAGATCGAGAACTCGCCGGACGGCAACAACTGGACGACTTTCATGGAAGGAAGATACACACGGAAGAAGTAGGGGGGCGATCCGAATTCAAACGGCCCTTGAACCTGACGGGCGCCAAGAACGCGCCCGCAGGTTAACGGCCCCGCCTTGAACAACCGGCGCCAAAAGCGCGCCTGCAGGTTGACGGATACCTTAGTCTTGGTTCTTGGCGGCGTCCTGGATCTGCTGGACGTGGGCATCGGTCCGCTGGCCCATGGTCTTCATGTCGGGAAGCTTTCTGGAGCGGATTGCGTCGCCTGCCTCCTTGTCTCCATGGTCGGGGACCGCCTGCGCGGTCCCCGGCTTGATCGCTTGCACCGCAGCCGGGAACGCCGACTTCCAGGCCTTCATGGAGAGAAACAGGACGACGATGAGCGCCGCCAGAGCAATCAGAAAGCCGAACCCACCTGGTCTTCGCATGCCTGGAATGTAGGTCCTTCCAGGCTCCCGGACAACCCTCCCGCGAGCTTATCTGGCCTTCCCGCCGCCCTCCAGACTCAAGGAGTGCGGATTACCAGCATGCGGATCTCGGTCATCTCTTCGATGGCGAAGCGTACTCCCTCGCGCCCCAGGCCGCTTCCCTTCACTCCTCCGTAGGGGCATTGCATCCGAAGCATCGGCAAGCGCGACCCGCGTCGCGATCTGCCTCGTGAACTTGTCGCGGACGGCCAAGTCGGTGTTGGCGGCCTGCGGGCGGTTCGCGAGATAGTAGGGGAAGCTCTCCGGCAGCATCGTCTCCTCGTGACGCGGCGGATTGTAGCCGAGGACCTGTGCTAGGCTAGCCTGCGCTCGCGCACCCTGCCGAGTGGGGAGCGGCCGAAGTGTCCAAGAGCTCCAACCCGCCCGGATTCGTGACCCCCCCGAGCCGACCGCCCCAAGAAGGCGGGCGCAAAAGCTCCCTCCACACGCGGATTCTCTATGGGATGATCGCCGGGACGATCTGTGGGATTTCGGCGAACCTTCTCTGGGGCGACAGCCCCGCGCTGGCATGGGTCGTCGCCAACATCACCTATCCCCTCGGTCAGATCTTCCTTCGCCTCATCTTCATGGTCGTGATCCCGCTGGTGGTCTCGGCCTTGGTCCTGGGTGTGGCCGAGCTGGGGGACCTGCGCAGCCTGGGCCGGGTCGGGCTGAAGACCCTGATCTTCACCGCCGTGCTGAGCTCCGTCTCGGTGCTGCTGGGAATCACTCTCGCCAACGTCATCCGCCCGGGCGAAGGGCTCTCCGAGGAATCCCGCTCGGCCTTGATCGAAGTCATGGGCCGCCAGAGTAAGGATCTCGGCGCCCCTCCCGAGGCGAAGCAGGGGCTCCAGATCCTCCTGGACTTGATCCCGGCGAACCCGGTGGAGGCGATGGTGAACGCCTTCCGCGGCGAGATCCTGGCGGTGATGGTGTTCGCGCTGTTCATCGGCATCGCCCTCACGCAGGTCGAGCGCCGCCTCGCCGAGCCGCTGCTCTTGTGGCTTCAGGCGGTGTTCGAGACCGTGATGAAAGTGATCGAGATGGCCATGCGGCTGGCGCCGTTCGGGGTGGCGGCGCTTCTCTTCACTCTCATGGCGCGCTCGGGTCTGGACGTGCTTGGCAAGCTGGCGCTCTACGTCCTGACGGTCTTGCTGGGTCTCGCATTGCACCAGTTCGTCACCTACTCTTTGACGCTGAAATACGCTGCGAAGATGTCGCCTCTCTTCTTCTTCTCGCGCATCAAGGAAGTGATGCTGACCGCCTTCTCGACGTCGTCCAGCAACGCCACGCTGCCCACCTCCCTGCGCGTGGCGGAGCAGGAGCTGGGAATCCCCCGGCAGATCGGCGGCTTCGTGCTGACGCTGGGATCCACCCTCAACCAGAACGGCACCGCGCTCTACGAAGGGATCACGGTCCTCTTCCTGGCGCAGTTCTACGGCATCCACCTCTCCCTGGCTTCCCAGGTCACGGTGGTGCTCCTGTCGATCCTCGCCGGGATCGGCACGGCCGGGGTTCCCGGCGGCTCGCTCCCCCTCGTCATGGCGCTGCTGGTCACGGTGGGAATCCCGCCCGAAGGGATCGGCATCATCCTGGGGGTGGACCGGATCCTCGACATGTGCCGGACGGTCCTCAACGTCACCGGAGACCTGGTGGCGGCGGTCTTCGTCGCCCGCAGCGAGGGACAGCCGCTGAGAGCCGAGTAGTCCCTTCTCAGGGACAGGGCGTTAAAGTTGGACGTGCCGCGCCCAAGGAAGTGCTTCCCAGCGTCCCCTCTCCACAGAGATTCTCTCCGCCAACCAGGTAGTAAAAGGCCGTGCCCGTGGACGGGGATTCTCCGTCAGTGGCGCCGGAGGACGCGAGCCCCGCGGCCAGGCAGATGTGGTTAAACGACCAGGGGCCTGTGCCGATCACCCCGGAGTAGAGGTTGTAGGAGGAGACTGCGGGAGAAGAGGACCAAGTCAGCGTCTGAGCATCGAGGAACGTGATGTCGAGCGCCACCTCGGGAGGCATGGCGCACGGGGAGCAGGCGTCCCCCAGTCCGTCCCCGTTGAAGTCGAGCTGATCCGGGTTGAAGACCAGGGGGCAGTCGTCGCAGGCGTCGCCTGCGCCGTCTCGGTCGGCATCCGCCTGATTCGCGTTGGAAAGGGCGGGACAGTTGTCGGTGGGAAGAAAGAGCCCGTCCCCGTCGCTGTCGTCATCCAGGTAGAAAAGGTAGTAGGAGTCCTCGGCCAGGCAGCCGGTCCCTTCGCACGCCCCCTGCACGCTCAGGGAATAATCGCCCGCCGCCAAGGGCAGGAGGAGCAGCGGATCGGGCATCGAGGAGTTCGAGGCGACGAGCCCGGACGCGCTGTGCGTCGCGATCGTCCCGTCGAGCAGGGAAAGAAGGTCCTGTCGGGCGTCGAGATCCGCCTTGAGAGAAGCGCCGGAAGCATGAATGAACCGGAAGTGATCGAGGTCGGAAGAGGGATTCACGATCCCGCTGACCGCGCGCGGCAGCAAGATCGGCGAGCCGGTCGCGAATGTGGCATCCTCCGAGGCAGGCCCCAGACTCACCGACATCTGGTAGAAGGTGTTCGAAGTGCCCACGAAGGAGCGCAGCTCCCGCACGAGAAGCGTGTAGGTCCCCGTCGCGGGAAGCGTCGTCTGGATAAAAGGATCCTCGGGATCGGAAGAAGTGTAGGCGTCCTGGGCGAGGAGGACCCGGCCGGGATCAAAGACCGTCAGGACGATCTTGGCGGCGGGGTTAGGCGCGTTGAAGACGGCGGAGTCGATGTCGACGGTGAGTACCTGCCCCGCCGCCCCCTGAAAGCGGTAGTAGTCCAGGTCTCCAGGGGGATCGATGAGCGCGTCGATCGACGGGACAACCGGCGGCAGGATCGGCGTGGCCGATTCGAAGCTGTCGTTGGGTCCCGACTCCACCGACAGGACGTAGTGGTAGCCGGCGCCGCCCGCCGCAGGATCCACCTCGCGCACCGAGATGAAGTACCTGCCGGAGGATGGGACCTGGAAGGAGAGGCTCGG
>DASYRY010000049.1:0-6127 GCA_036004025.1 Candidatus Polarisedimenticolia bacterium
GCGCGCGTCATCTGGGCCGGCTCGACATGGACGATGTTCCGCGCCACGGGCTGCGCGGAGACAAAGGCTGTCCGGGATGTGGCGGTCACCGCCGTCCGGTTGAGGTATCGGACGTTGTTGGTCCGAGAATTCTCATAGACATTCGTGATGGTGACGTTGTTGACCACGGTATTGGTGACGTTGACGTTAGTCACATACGTGCGACTTACGTGATAGGGAGGAACGTAGACCTCGCGAGGGGCGAGTGGGAACCAGGCGACCCCCAAGCTGCTCCCGCCGACGCTCACCCCGAGGCTGAAGCTCGGGCCGCCGACCCAGGCCACCAGCGCCGGCGCATAGACCGGCCGGGCGATGACTCCGACGGTGACTCTGGGCCCGGGACACCATCCCCAGACTCCGCCGACGCGAGCCCAGCGACCATAGTGAAAGGGGGCGAAACCCCAGGACGCGTCATCGATCCAGGTCCATCCCCAAGGCGAGATCCAGGCCCAGTGCCCGTATCGATAAGGAGCCCAGCCGACTTCGACGTGGCGCGGCACCCACATCGCGCCGTATTCCGGAACGGTTCGCCAATCGCCGGAATCGTCGAGATCCTCGTATCCGATGACCCCGCGGGATACATAGCGCGCGGAGATCGAATTGCTCTCCCGGAGGTCGCGGTCGTGGCACCATTGGTCGAAGTCGTCGTAGTCGCCCACATCGTCGATGAACGAATCGAGCCGCTCCGTGCCGAGGAAGGCTGCACGCTGATTGCTGCGCACCGAGAAGGACCGGCCGCCGCCGATCACTTCTCCCTCTCCCCGGCGTATGGAGACGATGGTGGCGCCGCCCGCTTCATTCACCTCGACCCGATAGTCCCCGGGGCGACGGAGGTTGAACGCGAGATTCGGCGTGTCGATTTCGAACACCTCGTCTTCATAGAGATCCCGCAGATGAGCGGAGATGGCGCCCTCGGCCAGCTGGATTTGCACGACGCCGTCGGTGAGATCCAGGAACGAAAGCCCGGTCCGGTCCGCCAGACGAATGGCCGCTGAGCCGATGTGCAATTCAGCGCGAGATTCCTCATCGACCCACAACTGGTCGCCTATGGTAATGGGGCGATTGGGCTCCGCATCGAACCAATCCTCCGTTCCGGCGGGCTCGAACGAGACGGAACCCTCTACGTAGCCGAGGCGCGCGACGCGTCCCGGAGGGTCATCTTCGTCGGCCACCGCCTGCTGCGTGAGGCATAGCCCCAGCCCCAATGCGAGGATCAGCATGCTTAATGCCCTTAGCGCCCGTATCGGCTTCATGGCTATCTCCCAAAAATCGACGCAATCGTGAGATCCAGCTCCAAAATTTCTGGACTCATCCACACTACTACGCTCCTTCGGGGCCACCTATGGGGTAAAACCCGTACTCGGGTACACGGATCGCCTGAGACTGAACGCATCAAGCGGGCGGTCATTCGTGGCCGCGTACCTGGACAGGAAAAGGAAGCGGGGTGCAGTGGACCACCGAAATTGAGCAGTGGTCTCCGGTTGGCTCCGGAGGATCGTGCAGCGGTTCGCAGCAGCGAGATTGCCCAGGTCAGTACTTCCGATCAAGTCCCTTCCACGCCAGCCTTCGGTTATGCAATGCCCAGGCTTCGGTGGGAAAGAGTCTGCAGCGCCCTGGTGGATTGGGAAAGTCCGGCCCATTTCCTTACCTCTAAAGTCTTCAAAACTTGTGGATTCCGGCATTCGTCGGCCTCCTCACGCCATTTCTTGCCGAATCTCTGTGCGCTTTTCGTCTCGGGGGCGTTTCTACAAGCAACCCTGTAATTCGGTTTGAATCGCGGAGTGAACGCGCTACGAAGCTCGCATCGTCGAACGTCGATCTCCGGCTCCATCGTGGTCAATTGACGAAGCCGAGCCTCGCGGCGTGGTGCAGCACCTCACGGGCGTCACTAAAGAGTGGCATGACATCCCGGCGTTCCGAAGGGTCCCGGGGTATGGGGGAAAAGATGAAGCGAATTCGGCTGTCGTCCGCTCGAGTCATCGTGGTCGTTGCACTGCTGAGCGCGTTCAGGGGGGGGATCCGTGCCGGGATTGAAGGAGACAACTGGTTCCCGATCGGGCCGGCTCCGATCAACGGCTTCTTCAACGGAGGAGTCACGGGGCGGTCGACCGCGGTCGCGGTGAATCCCCAGAATCCGGATGACGTCTGGGTCGGGACGGCCGGAGGAGGCGTCTGGCATTCATCCGACGCCGGGGCCAACTGGACGCCCAAGTCCGATCAGGAGGTGTCCCTCGCCATCGGTTCCCTCGCGCTGGACCAGTGCTCTCCGACGGGATGCGCGAAGGTGTACGCGGGGACCGGGGAGAACGCCATCCGCCGCGATACCTACTACGGCCGCGGTCTTCTGATCGGCAGCGAGAGCGGGGGGGAGATCTCGACCTTCACCTGGGTCCGGCGCACGGGGAATCCCTACAACTTCGAGCTCGGCTCGATTCTCAACGTGGTCCTCGATCCGACGACGTCCGGCGCATCCAAGAGAATCTTCGTCACGCTTTCCAGCGGTGCGACCGCTTCCGCGTCGGAGTCTACTCGAACCGCGCCCGAGCCTTCTCCGGGCGGATACGGAATCTATCGATCCGATGACGACGGGGCGACCTGGACGAAGCTCACCGTGTCCGGGGCGGCCGGGGCCAAACCGACGGACCTGGAGATGGACCCCACCGATTCCAATACACTTTATGCGGGATTCTTCGGGCGTGGCGTTTTTCGCAGCACCAACGGGGGCACCGACTGGTGCCCGCTCAACGATGGGATTCCCAGGCCGGCCGGCTGTCCTAACGCCAACGGACTTCCGGACGTCACGACGACGACGTTCGACTGGACGGAAGTGGCCATCGCGCCCAGCGACTCTTCGACGATCTACGCCTCATTCGGCCATTGCCCCGATTCCCTTCTCGCGAGCTGCACTCCGTCGATTTTCAAGTCCGGGAATTCCGGGCACATGTGGTCGGAGATGCTGGACGGGCCGACTTGCGTGTCCAATTGCCCCGAACAGTACTCTCGATACACCCACGAGTTGACGGTCAGTCCTTCGTTGTCCTCGAAGGTCTTCGTGGCTGGGGTGAACCTGCACCAATCGACGGATAGCGGCCAGACGTTCTCCCTTTCCGACGCGAACACCCTGGGATGGATCATCCATCTGGATCATCACGCCGTGGTCTTCGCCGCGAGCAATCCCTCGAGGGCGTATGAAACCTCCGACGGCGGGATCGCCGTCTCGGACGACGGAGGAAGCACCTGGACCCCGCGCAACGACGACCTCGAGGTGACTGGATTCCAATCCTTGGGGGCCTCCCCTCTGACCGGTAGGGTGATTGCGGGAAGCCAGGACAATGGCACGTCGATGTGGAACGGAGGCCGCGCCTGGACCAACACTGGTTGCTGCGGCGACGGCGGCTTCAGCGTGATGGATCTGGACGACGTGATGAAGATGTATTCCACGACGTTTCGATTCTGTAACGCCGCCGAGGCCTGCCCCACGATCGGAACGGAGGTGCCGATGCGCTCGTCCACGGGGGGATCGGGCTGGAGCGAGGTCAGCAGCGGCATCCCCGCCGCCGAGCCACGGTCGTTCTATCCCGTGCTCGTCCAGGATCCGAGTTTTCCTCATCCCCTCTATTTCGGAACGAACCGGCTCTTCAAGAGCACCAACGACGGGGGAGTCTGGACGCCGGTCAGCTCCGTCCGCAGCAACACCGCGCAGCCGGAGATCGTCGGTGGACAGGATGCGATCAGCGCCATCGCCGTCGCTCCAAGCGCCTCTTCCCGCATCTACATCGGCTACTACGGGGGAGGAATCTTCACCACGACGGGAGCCTGCACCCTCGACAGCTGCTGGCCTTCCATTGGCGGTGCGGCGAAGGGACTCCCCACGGCCCCTGTGACGTGGATCGCGGTGGACCCCGACGACGATCAGACCGCTTACGTGAGCTTTTCGGGCTTCAACATCGGCGCCCACGTCTGGAAGACCGAGAACGGCGGCGGATCCTGGACGGCGTTTTCCCAGAGCCTTCCCGACGTACCGGCCAATACGCTTACGGTGGAGGAAGGACCTCCGAAGGTTCTCTGGCTCGGGACGGACCAGGGAATCTATCGCCGGCCGGTCGGAGCGAGCGACTGGAGCCGGTTCAGCGGCGGGCTGCCCAATGTGCCCGTTTACCAGATCTCGTTGGACGAGCTGCGCGGGCGGGCCTACGCCGCGACCCACGGGCGGGGAGCGTACGTCCTCAGCAAGCCGTTCATCAGCAACTTCGAAGGCTGGGTGGCCGGCAACATCTGGGATATCCCGGTCTACGGCCACAACTTCCTGCCCAATCAAAGCTGCGACCTCCGCATCCTCCTTCAGGACGGCACCGTGTGCGCGTCGGGCGATCACGACGCGATGGGAGGCGAGATCCGGACCGACTCCGATGGAGTCCTCACGACGAGCCTCGGAAGTTTCTATTCGGGGCACCAAGTGGCCTGGGCCTGCTTCAACGGCACGTGCGTAGGAGGAGGCACGATCGCGGGCTGCACCCAGGCTGGCAACCCGATCTCTTCGACGGTGGTCGTCTGCGGAGGCCAGCTCGCGACGGAGACCATCCTGGGATGCCCGCCTCTCACGAATCCCCCCAGTACGCTGATGGGGATTTCGGGACTGCCAGGAGGCCCACCGCCCGTGGCTCGGAAATCCAGGCCGGATCCCGCGCCTACGCCTCCTCCGCCGGCAGGGGAATTCAACATCATTGTCGCGCTGTCCGACCTGAACGCCACTACCACGCTGTGTAGCGCGAACGCTTCCTTCCAGGCGGGAGAGGACGCCGAGGAAGTCCTGGAGCGGGCGCGGAACGCCTTGAATGCGAGCGCCTCGTGCCGCGCGGCTGGTGTGGTGGCGTTGCTGGAGACCGGACCCGCGGAGCCCGAGCCGGAAGACGTGTTTGTCACTCCCGCCCGGCTGCGAGTGTCGGCTCCCAGCTTGACGGGCGGTCACCTCACGACGGCGATTCACGCGGCACCGGGCAAGGCGAAGGGCGTTTGCTTCACCTTGAGCGACCTGGGAGCCCCGGTCGTGAACCAGATTCAGATCCTGAAGACCACGCTTGAGACGGGAGCCAGCGGCGCCCTCGGAGGCGGCCTGACTCTGAAAGAGCAATCCACTTTGGGAGATTGTTCCGTGACCGTCCCGACGTCTGCGGGACAAAGGGCGGCCGAGGTCGCTGCGGCGGTCGCCGCGGCCTTGCAGGCTCCCGGGATCCCCGGTCCGCATCCTGCTTGTCCTGCCAGCCGGAACCCGCGCGACGTGACCGCGGAGGGAGACGCGTTGATCACCGTGCTTCCCTCTCAGATCGAGGTCTGCTCCGACGATCCGGGGTTAGGTTTTCTCATCGCGCCGGAGGACATGGAAAACGCCGCGCCCAATTGCGACGCGGCGACGTTCACTGCGACGCCCTTCTGGCCGCCCACGGGCCAATTCGCGGACGTCACGGTGCAGGGGGTCACCGACCCGGACGGCGATCCGGTGGCCATCCAGGTGACGGGAATTCGTCAGGACGAGCCGCTGAAGGAAAAAGGTGCGCGGAAGACTTGCCCGGATGGAAGCGGAGTCGGAACTCCCACGGCCCAGATTCGTATGGAACGCTCGGGGCTGGGCGACGGCCGGGTCTACGAGATCTCGTTCCTGGCGAGCGATGGAAAAGGAGGTCAGTGTACCGGGAAGATCAAAGCCTGCGTCCCTCACGACACAGGGAAGAAGCGGAAGTTCAGTTGCACGGATCAGGGGCCCCTCTTCGACTCGACGGGACCCTGTCATTGAACGGGACACGCTCGGAGGACGCGCAGCGTTTCGAATACAAGAGAGCTGGCGGCTGGTAAGAGATGTCTTTTCAATCTCACAGCTAGAGGATGACCGGGTGAGGGGCATTTTCGACCAGTAAACAATCGGAGAATCGACTTTCGAACTGTCCGGCATTCGGCGCTCGCCTTTGATTGGAAGGAGAATCGCCTTATGGAACTACGGCGACGCGATGTTTTTCTCAAGATCGAGCCACTGTTGAGCTACAGCCCGCTGGCTCCCGTTGTCTGCTCTCGCCGCTACGGGCGTGACTGCATG
>DASYRY010000050.1:0-5190 GCA_036004025.1 Candidatus Polarisedimenticolia bacterium
TCCTTTACCTGGATCGTATCCCTCCCTTTGCGGCCGTGAACGAGTCGGTCCGCATCGCTTCGTCCACATCGAAGCCACAGTCCGCCGGGTTTGTGAACGCCGTGCTCCGCAAAGCCGCCAAGGAGCGGATGAGACTCCTGCGCCCTTCCGAGATAGAGGACAGCGCTGCCGCGCTCGCCCTGCACCATTCCATCCCCGAATGGATCGTCGCGAGATGGCTTGCGCACTGGGGCGCGCAAAAGACCCGCGCTCTGCTGGAGACTTTCGGTGAACCTTCGCACCCCTCTTTGTGGGTCAATCCCTTTCAGGGCACGCGCGAATCACTCATGCACGAAATGGACTCGGCGGGAATCACCAGCGAGCCGTCCAGATTGCTTCCGACCTCTCTCAGAATTCTCCGCGGGAATCCTGCTCGGACGTCCTCCTTCGCCGACGGGAAGGGCTATCTTCAGGATGAGGCTTCCCAATCCGTGCCCATGCTCCTGGGCGCCAGAAGAGGGGAAAGTGTGTTGGATCTGTGTGCAGCGCCCGGCGGAAAATCCTTCGTCCTGGCTTCCGCGGTTGGGCCTTCCGGCCAAGTGCTGGCGATGGATCGGGACATTTCACGCCTGAGGACTCTGAAGGCAAATCGGGATCGGCTGCAAATCCCTTGGGTACTCCCCGTGGTCGCCGATCTTCAGAGAACCCTCCCTCTCCTGGGGCTTCATTCGGCGGTACTGCTGGATGCCCCCTGCACCGGCACGGGCACCCTGGGCCGCCGTCCGGAAATCCGCTGGCGGCGTTCTCCAGGCGATCTCGCGTCGCTCGTGGAGAGACAGGGCCAGCTTCTGGATAGGGCGGCCGGCATCTTGGCTCCCGGGGGTCGCCTCGTATACTCCGTGTGCAGCCTGGAGCCGGAGGAAGGCGCGTCAAGAATCGAGACTTTTCTGCGCCAGCACCCTGACTTTTCTCTCGGAGATCCGAGGCCTCTGCTTCCCGAAACTCTGGCTCATGCGGTGACCGATGAGGGTTATTTCCTGACCTGGCCACCTCGAGACGGCGTGGACGGATTCTTTGCTGCGAGACTCGAGAGGCGCACAGGCGGCGCTCCTCGCCCTTGAATCGACTCGATCGCTGTGCTAACATCCGGCCTCGCATCGGCGGCGTTAGTGGCCAATTATCAATCAGTTAAATGAGTCCCTTGCCAATCTCCAAATCCGGCTCCGTGAGATCACGGCCGGTTCGGATGCTCTCCTTCGTCACCCGGTGGGCGGCCCTCGGGCTCGCCCTCATAGGAGCCGCTTTGCTGAGCGGCTACCTCTCCATGCGGAAAGCCGTCCGGGGCGGAGAAGTCTCCGTCCCGGCCCTCGCGAACTTGACCGTATCCGAAGCTGCCTCACGCTTGAAGGAGAATGGCCTCATCCTGGAGCGAAGCGGTGAAAGGACCGATCCTCTCGTCCCGGCGGGAAGCATCGTCTCGCAGGATCCAGCCGAAGGGTCCCGTCTGAAAAGGAACCGGAAAGTACGAGTTCTGCTGAGCCTGGGGCGGGAAGTCCTGGCGGTGCCCGAGTTGGTCGGCCAGCCGGCCCGGCGGGCGCAGATAGGTCTTCAACAATCAGGCCTCAAGATAGGCCAACTCGCCTACGTCTCGAGCGATCGGTCGGAGGCCGATCGGATCCTCGCCCAGGAGCCGCCCGCGGGCTCCCAGCGAATGCGGGAAGGAGAGGTCGACCTCCTGATCAGCAAGGGAAGCCGGCCGAAGACGTGGGTCATGCCCAGGGTCGAAGGCGTCGACCTGGGGACCGCGACCAGGCTGTTCAACCAGGCAGGCCTTCGGGTCACCAACGTGCGACGCGAAGTTCCCCCTGAGGGAGTCTCTCCCGGCATCATCCTGCAACAGGTACCCCTTGCGGGTTACCCCCTGAAGGAAGGCGATTCCATCAGCCTCGTCGTCAGCGCAGGAGCGGAAGATCATGAATAGCCCCGGGGGCAAGACACGGCTTTGCCCGTCCATCCTCTCCGCGGATTTCGCGCGTCTGGGGGAACAGGTCCGAGCCGTAGAGCAAGGAGGCGCGCAGGCGATTCATCTGGATGTCATGGATGGGCATTTCGTCCCCAATCTCACCCTCGGGCCCGCGGTCGTGAAGGCGATCGATCGAATCACCGCCCTTCCTCTCGATGTGCATCTGATGATTCTCCAGCCGGATCTGTATCTCGAGGCATTCCGTGAGGCGGGGGCGGATTGGATTTCGGTGCACGTGGAAGCGGAGAGACATCTGCACCGCACGGTCTCACGGATCCGCGAGCTGGGTGCAAAAGCGGGAGTGGTCCTGAATCCTGCTACCCCCCTCGCGTCCCTCACGGAGATTCTTCATGAGGTGGATTTCATCCTGATCATGTCGGTGAATCCGGGTTTCGGCGGTCAGGCCTTCATCCCCGCGGCGCTGGACAAGGTCGCGGCGCTGCGAGCGTTGATCGAGACGCGAAAACTGGAGACGCTCATCGAGGTGGACGGCGGCGTGGGGCTCGAGAATGCCGCAGAGCTCGTCCGCGCCGGAGCCGACATCCTCGTGGCGGGGAACGCGGTCTTCGGCAAGGGGGATCCGGAAGCGAACACTCGCGACCTTCTGCGGCGGATGCGGGAGGCCGAAGGGTGAGGCGAGCAGTCACGTCCGTCCGGGTGCGCTATCCCGAAGTGGACCGCATGGGCGTCGCGCACCATACGCATTTCCTGGTCTGGTTCGAAGTCGGCCGGACCGAGCTTCTTCGAGACTTGGGGTGCACTTATGCGGAGCTCGAGACCCAGGGAATCTTCATGCCTGTGGTGGAGATCGCGTGCCGCTACCGCTCTCCGGCACGCTATGACGACGTCATCGAGATCGAAACGATTCTCGAGGAGGTTTCCGCCTCGCGCGTCTCTTTCACGTATCGCCTGTTCCGGAAGGATTCCGAACGGCCCCTCGCGGAGGGCCGCACCGTGCATGCCACCGTGAACCAGAAAGGCGAAGTCATCAGGCTGCCGGCGCCCACCCGCGATCTCCTGGGGCGATCCTGAAGATGGCTCCGTCTCCGCTCACGCCCGCCCGCCGGAGGCGGGTTCTCCCCCTCCACGTGCTGGCGCTCGTCCTCCTCGTCTATCTGACCTCCTGCCATCGCCAGAAGGAAATGCTCAATGAGCCCGTCGATCAGATCTATCAGCTGGCCCTGCATCGGATTCAGAAGAAGAAATACTACTCCGCGCGGTCCCTCCTGCAGAATCTCCAAGCGCGCATTCCGCAGGAAGATCGAGAATTGCTTCCCCTCGTTCAGCTCAAGCTCGCGGACGCGTTCTACCTCGAGGGCGGAATCCTGAATCTCGGGGAAGCGCTCTCGGCCTACCGGAATTTTCTGACCTATTACCCCCAGCGCGCCGAGGCGGCCTATGCGCAGTTCCAGGTCGGGATGTCTCTCTACGGACAGGTGCTCGCGCCGGATCGGGACCAGGAGCTCACCCATAAAGCCATTGCCGAATTCGAGAAGGTAGAGCGCCTCTATCCGGGCACCCCGTACGTGGAGAAAGCCCGGGAGCAGATCCTGTCTTGTCGTGAAAGGCTCGCGGCCCATGAGTTCCTGATTGGCTTCTTCTATTACCGCCGCAAGGACTTCCTGGGCGCCGCGGATCGCTTCCGGGTCATCCTGGACAAGTATCCCCATTTTGATCGAACCGAGGAGACCCTCTTCCTTCTAGGGGACAGTCTGGTGGCCACGGCGAATCCCGACGAGGCACGACTCTATTTCGTCCGACTCGTGCAGGAGTATCCCGACGGGAAATTCACTCGGGAAGCCCATGCCCGGCTGAAGGAGCTGGGGAAGGGATGAGCGCAAAGGTCACAGCCCTGATTCCGACCTTCAACGAGGAGGAGGTGATTCGGGACTGCCTCGATTCGGTACGCTGGGCCGATGAGATTCTTGTGGTGGATTCCTTTAGTCAGGACAGGACTCTTGAGATCGCGCGCCAGTTCGGGGCGCGCATCCTGCAGCATGAATACGTGAACTCCGCGACCCAGAAGAATTGGGCCATTCCCCAGGCCGCGCACGACTGGGTTCTTCTCGTCGACTCCGACGAAAGGGTCACCCACGAGCTGCGCGACGAGATTCGGGCCATTCTCGCAGGATCTCCCCTCCACCACGGATACTGGATTCCCAGGGCGAACCACTTCCTGGGAAAGCGGATGATGCACGGGGGGTGGGAGACCGACAAGGTGATTCGCCTGTTCCGGCGTGAGCACGCCCGCTACGAGGTGCGAGAGGTCCACGCGGAGATCAATCTTCCGGGTCCTCTTCCCGTGATGAGACATCCCCTTCTGCACTACTCCTTCCGGAGCTTCTCCCAGTACTGGAGAAAGATTCAGCTCTACTCCGACTGGGGCTCGAGTCAGATGTGGCGGGATGGAAAACGCGCCGGATGGCTTTCGATCGCCGCCCATCCGCTGCAGCGGTTTCTCAAGATGTATCTCGTGCGCCTGGGCTTTCTCGACGGCACCCATGGCCTGGTCCTCTCCATGCTGGGCGCCTTCTCGGTCTTTCTCAAGTATGCAAAGCTCTGGGAAAGAGGGCTTCGTCCGAACGAGGACCGTCGGGTGTGAGGGGAGCGCGCCTCCTCCATCTGAACACCGAGCGAGGATGGAGAGGGGGGGAGGTCCAGACGCTCCTGCTGGCGCGCGGTCTCGCGCAGCGGGGCCACCGGTGCGTGCTCGCAGCGCCCTCGGGCTCGCGGCTGATCGCCGAGGGGCGTGAGGCTGGGCTCGAAGTCGAGCCGCTCGAGGCGCGGGGGGAATTCGATCCCAAGGCGGTGATCACGCTCGCGAGGCTTTATCGTCGGCTTCGACCGGAGCTGCTCCATTTCCATACCTCCCATGCGGTCACGCTCGGAACTCTCGCGATGGCACTTGCAGGACGCATTCCCGCGGTGGCCAGCCGAAGAGTCTCCTTTCCTCTCTCCCGCAATCCTCTGGCGCGTCTGAAGTACACCCATCGGGTGCGCAGGATCATCGCCGTGTCGTCCGGGATCAGGGAGATCCTGCTGGCCGCCGGGATCCCCGCGGAGCACTTGGTCACGATCCACAGCGCCGTCGATCTGGATCGCTTCAAGACCCTTCCCAGCCGCGGTGAGAGCCGGGCGGACCTCGGATACGACGATCGGATCGTCCTGGTGGGCGCGGTCGGGCACCT
>DASYRY010000051.1:0-3648 GCA_036004025.1 Candidatus Polarisedimenticolia bacterium
CGGAGGAGGAGGGCCGATGGTGCCCCGGCGCGGCGGCGCGCGGGTGGCTGCACGTCTCCCTCCAGCGTCTCGACGAGGCTCTCAGGAGACTGGGATCACGGCTCATCATCCGACGAGGACCGGTGCTCTCCACGCTTCGAGAGTTGCTGGTGGAGAGCGGTGCGAAGGAAGTCACCTGGAACCGACGATACGAGCCGCTGGCCGCAAGACTGGAGCAGGAGATGCGCCGCCGGCTGCGGGAAGAGAATGCCGCCCGGGCCGAGAGCTTCCATGAGACTCTTCTGTTCGAGCCTTGGGAGATCTGCAATCGAGCGGGGCAACCTTTCCGCGTTTTTACTCCGTTCTGGAAGAGCTGTCTTTCGAGGCACCCTCCGGCGCCACCCGATGGGGCGCCGCAAGCCCTGCACGCGCCGCAAAGGTGGCCGCGCTCCCTGTCGATCGAGGATCTCGACCTGAGCCCGCGCTCCGCGTGGACCTCGGGTCTGGGGGTAGATTTGGAAGCCGGGCGAGATCGGCGCCGGCGCGGCCTTGGAGCGGTTCCTGCGTGAGACCTTCATCGGGTACCCCGTCACTCGGGATCGTCCCGCCGGGGATGGGACCTCCCGTCTTTCGCCCCACCTCCACTTCGGGGAGATCAGCCCCCGGCGAATCTGGCACTCGGTGCAGGACCACGCCGGCCGCCTCCTGGCCGGCGGGTCGATGCGCGCCTGCGAGGAATTCCTTCGTGAGATCGGCTGGCGGGAATTCGCTCATCACGTGCTCTTCCACTTTCCCCATACTGCGGAGAAGCCCCTGCGGGGCGACTTCGCCTCCTTCCCCCGGGCGGGCAAGCCCGGGGATCTCAGGGCGTGGAAGCGAGGGAGAACCGGCTTTCCTCTGGTGGATGCAGGCATGCGGGAGTTACGGGCGACGGGATGGATGCACCCTCGAGTCCGGATGGTGGCGGCGTCGTTCCTGGTGAAGGATCTGCGGATCCACTGGCTGGAAGGAGCGCGGTGGTTTTGGGACACGCTGGTGGATGCCGATCTCGCCAACAACACGATGGGATGGCAGAGGAGCGCCGGCTGTGGCGCGGACTCGGCCCCTTTCTTTCGCATCTTCAATCCTTCGACGCCGGGAAGCAAAGTCGATCCGGAAGGCGCGTACGTTCGGCGATGGATTCCCGAGCTGACGCGCTTGCCGAAGGCCTGGATCCATCGCCCCTTCGAGGCTCCGATCGAGGTCCTCGCCGCGGCGGGCGTGGATCTGGGGAAGACCTACCCGCGTCCGATCGTCGACCATATGCAGGCCCGTGCCCGGGTGCTCGCCGCTCTTTCCGAGTTGTCGACCGATGAGGGAGACTAGGAGAGAAGATGCCGCAGCGCCGCGTCCAGATCCGCGTGCCGGAAGGGATAGTTGGACGCGAGCAGCCGTTGAGGCTCCACACGACAGCTGGACAATAGGAGCGCGTCGGCGAGCTCGCCGAACGCCAGGCGCGCGGCGAAGGCGGGCATGGGCAGAATCGCCGGTCGATGGAGCACCCTGCCCAGCGTCCGCGTGAATTCGGAATTGGTGGCCGGGCGCGGCGAGACGGTATTCACGGGGCCTCTCAGAGCGGTATTGTCCAGAGCATGCAGGATGACCCCGACGGCGTCGTCGAGGGCGATCCAGCTCATGTACTGTCGGCCGTCTCCCAGCGGACCTCCTGCTCCCATTCTGAAGGGAGGGAGCATCTTCTGCAGGGCCCCTCCTGCGGGGGAGAGGATGACGCCGAAGCGCAAGAAGACGACGCGGATTCCCTTGCGGATTGCGGGTGCGGCGGCAGACTCCCAGGCCTGGCAGACCTCGGGAAGAAATCCCTTCCCGGGTGGGCTCTCTTCGACCACGATCTCCTCGCCTCGATCGCCGTAGTAGCCGATGGCGGAGGCGGAGATCAGGACGCGCGGGAGCGGGTCGAGGCCGGCGATCGTCTCCGCAAGAAGGGACGTGCCCTTGACTCGGCTGTCGCGAATCCGCGCCTTCTGCTCCTCGGACCAGCGCTTTGCCGCGATATTCTCCCCCGCCAGGTGAACGACCGCCTCGACACTCGAGAGTGAAGCGAGCTCCAATCGCCCCGCTTCCGGGTTCCAGGCGATCTCGGAGGAATCCGAGGGAGAGGCTCGGACCAAACGGCTCACCCGGTGCTCTCTTGCGGTGAGCGCGGGCACGAGCGCCGATCCCACCATCCCGTGAGAGCCAGTCATGAGGACTCTCATCGCAATCCCCCAGCGCGACCGTTCATCCTCAGCCTGCCGGCGGGATGATACTCCCGCGCACTCCAGGAGGCCAGCACCGCTCAGCGGAGCGTCGAGACTCCCATCGACTGCGCGTGTCGCGCGATGAGAGGATCGCGCGTCCCGATTCTCAAGACTTCACGCATGAGACGGCGAGCCTGGCGGTGCTTGCCGCAGGCATGAAGGGCCACGGCGAGACGGTCCAGAGTGTGGAGGTCCTTGCGCCGCCCCGCCTCGCGCTTGGCGAGGGCCAGAGCGCGGCGCGGATCGGGACGCCGCTCCAGGTAGTAGAGGACCAAATCGTGGTTCTCGTTGTCCGCCTTATCCGCGTTATCCAGGGCGAGGCGCTCGAAGGTCGACTCGGCCCGATTGGCCTCCTCGATCTCACCCAGCGAGCGAAGGACGTCCGCCAGGAGAAGGAAACGCTCCGCATGGGGTGCCGCCTCGATCGCCTGGCGAGCCAGAGAGGCCGCCTCCGCAACTCGCCCCAGGCGAAGCTTCAGCTCGGATAATCCAGCAAGGGCATAGTGGTACTTCGGGAAAGTCTCGAGGGCGTCCTCGTAGCACCTTACGGCCTCCTCGGGCTGTCCCAGGAGATCTTGAAGGTGGGCGATTTGCACGAGCAGCCAGGCGCGATCTTCGCACTCGCGGGAATCGGTGGCCGCCAGGGCCATCTGCATGATCTGTCGCGCTCCCTCGGCGTCCCCCCTGGCCTCGCGCACGTAGGCGACGCGGCTGTAGGCGGCCGGGCCCGGCTTGGCGTCCACCATCCGCTGGTACGCTCTCTCGGCCTCCCGGTAGAGACCCAGCTCCATCGACGCGTCCCCCAGGACACCGAGATTCCACGGATCGCCGGCGGTGCGTCGCTCGTATCGTTTCGCAATCTTGTGGGCTTTGGCGAACTCGTGACGCCCCATGGAGACCCAGGCGGAGATGCGCAGCGTCTCGAGGTTGCCGGGATCCCGATGGCTCGCGTCCTGGAGTGCCTTCCAAGCCTCGTCATAGTAGGCGGGATCTCCGGTCTCGCGCGCCCGGCGAGTCAACCCTACGGCGAGAGAATTGAGCCGTCTGACGTCGTCCGGCCTCAAAGCCAGGGCGGAGCGCGCCGCTTCGATCTGCTTCTGAGCGGGACTCGGTGCCGGAGGAGGGAGCCACGACGAGCGCAGCCCGACGGCCGTCGTCTCAGGCTCGCTCGCGGCGCTGAGGGTCCCCATGAAACCGGCCATCAGGGCCAGAACCGCGACGCTGCGAGCAAAACTCTTGGGTGGTCTTGTCATGATGACTCCTCTCATCCCAGGTTCCCGCCGCCGCCCACCCAGCCGGGGGCAGACGGCGGCGGGTCCCTGTCGCGGGACGGGTTTAGTTGATAGGTCCGCCACCCGCCTCGCCGGGATCC
>DASYRY010000052.1:0-5732 GCA_036004025.1 Candidatus Polarisedimenticolia bacterium
CTAAGATACGGCTCTCCACGATCCTTGAGATACGGTTCTCGACGCGAGACTCGACGATCAGCGCCCATAGCTCAACTGGATAGAGTGACGGCCTACGAAGCCGTAGGTTGCATGTTCGAGCCATGCTGGGCGCACCAATTAAAGCCCGGTCCTGACGACAGTTAGGGCCGGGCTTCTTTTTGGCCCAGCCCGGCGAGGCAGAATTTGGAAACCTTTTGGAAACCTTGGCGAGGAGGCGACGGCCGAAGTGGGTAGGAAAAAAGTTCCCGACCCACAGAAAGGCTGACCAGCGACCAGCGCGCGGGGATCGCGGCGCGCTATCTGATCCCTGAGCTTGAGAGGGAAGCGAAGGAGCGACGGCGCGAGCATGCGGGGACTGCCCCTGGAAGGAAGAACACTCCGGGAAAAAATTCCCTAAGTGTTCGAGGGAAAGCCACGGAGCACGCCGCGGAGCTCACCAGGACAAACCCGCATTATGTCCGGCAAGCCCGCGACCTGGGCAGGGCAGCCCCGGCGGAGCTGGTAGGCGCACCGCCTGCCCCCTTGCCTTCCCGCCCGCCCGGGGCACAATGCCCGGCGTTACCCGTTCCGTCGTCGAACCTGAACATAAGAACTTCCTCGCGCTGTCGGCCGCCTGCCTTACGGCGGGACGGGTAACACCGGCGGCGCGGGGTTCTCGGTGGTGACGGTGGCGGGAGGAATCCATGCCCACCGATCCGCCAAGGATCCTCGAAGCGCTGAATGCACTACGTGAGGAGGTCGCCCGCCTGCGCCAGGAGGTCGCCGCCGGCCGGGCGGGCCAGGAGCAGCTCACCCTCCGGGAAGCGCTCGATCGCTGGCTCGCCTTCGGGGGCAAAATCTGGGAGCACGACACGCTCCTTTCGGTCACCACTATGACCCGACGTTGGAAGCGCCTGGGAAACCTACGCATGCAGGAAGTCCGGCCACTCGACATCCAGGGCCTCTACGAGGAGCGCGACGACGGGACCCTCGCTGCAGCCACCGTCAACCTCGACCGGAAGTACCTCCGAGCCTTCTGGAAATGGGCGCTGGCTCGCCAGCTCGCCGAGAACGACCCCACCGCCGCCTGGCCGATCAAGCGTGGACCTGGGAAGCGCGTCTACATCCAGATTCCGAGGGAGGACCAGGAGGCCATCGAGCGTTGCCTCAAGCTGCGCTTCCGGCGCTGGCTCCGGTTCGTCTTCGCAACCGGCCTGAGGAGCGGCGAGTCGAGGAAGATCCGATGGAGCTGGATCTCGGCTGAAGACGTCTTGGAGATCCCCGCGGCGGTCCGCAAGCAGAGACGTGCCCACCGAATGCCCCTCCCCCGAAAGATCGTCGAGGACCTGGGCCCCCGCGGTGGTGACGAGGACCTGGCGTTTCCCAATGTGCCCCGAAGCCGGCAGAGCCTGGCGAAAGTCCTGAAGCGCGCAGCGCGGAAGGCCGGCCTGCCCTACTGGCGGGCGGTAACCCCGCATTCTCTTCGCCGGAGCTGGTACGGCCGGATCCGGCGCGCCGGGGTTCCTCAGGAGGCCGTCCAGAACATCGGCGGCTGGAAGTCGAGAAGCGTGATGGAAACTTACTATTGGTCACCGATCGGCGACAAGGAGGCCCGCGCCTACCTAGAGAGGATATAGCCACTCGCTAATGCGCTCCGGACGGGACCTCTATGCGCCCGGCCGGCAACCTGGAGCGCATTAGGGCCAGAGCTGTAACCGGGATTTCAGATGTTTACGCCGTGGAATCTCAGGACGGAAGGTATCTCGGGCACAATCTCGTGGGCGATCTCGCGGCCGTTCAGGTGGGTGTGAACGTGGATCTCGGCCCTACCGACGCCGAAGACCGACTTCCCGAAGAACCGGTGTACGTTCTCTTGGTTGAGCACGATCTCGGGCTCGCCCTTCTCGGCAATCCTGGTCATGCCCGGCGTGGTGAAGATACCGCCCTCGGCGGCGCCGGCCGAGGCGGCCACGGCGTAGACGGCGGCGGCTGCTGCTGCCGCGAGACCGACTCCGACCACCAGACCGAAAAGGCTGAGCTCCCGCTGCGCGTTGACGTAGGTCTGTACGGCCGCCTGGATCGCCGCACCGATGACCGCCTGAAGGGTGATCTGGATCAGCGTGGAGATGATCGAAGCGGCCACCTCCTTGAGTAGGTTCTTCATGCTCTTCGCCAGGCTTTCGCCAAAGACGATCGCCCGGGCCACCGCGTTACCTATCCCGCTCACGACCTGGCTGACGAGGCTCGCCACCGCCTGCCCGACCTGCTGCGCAACGGTGCCCACCGCCTCCAGCGCTTTTTTGATCTGGAGGATGGGATCGTTGATCTCCTCGAAGTGCGCTTTCGATGACTGCGCCTCCCGGTCGATCTCTGCGATCTCCTGGCGGGCTTCCTGGAGCAGCTGGAGCCGTTCTTCGAGGTTCGACCGCTCGCCGAGCGCCTGGGCGAGCTCGGGACCTCCGACCGACGGGGCTGCCTTGAGTACGTTGATCGTGGCGCTGAGTGCGGCGATCCGGCCCCGGAGCTTTTCTGCAACGTCGCCGGTGATGCTGTACTCGGCGGCGACGCCCTTCATGGCCTCGAGTTCTCTGCCCCAAGCCTGCTTGATCTTCTCGCTGGCGACCGTCTCCCGCGCCGCCCGGACCTGGCCCTCCCCGGTCAGGTTCTGGATCAGCGTGGTAACTTCTCGGATCCGCGATTTGAGACCGGCCGAGATGAGGCCGCCGCCGGACGCTTCTTCGTTCAACTCCTTCAGCTCGGCCCGCAGCTTCGCGAGCTGTTTCGCCGTCTCCTCGGTGCTGATGCTCGAGAAGCTGTCGATGATCCGCTGCGCTTCCTTGACCTTCCTGGCGGAGATCTCCGCGGCGGTCCCGACCCGCTCGATTTCGTCCCGGGGCCTCGAGAAATTGATGGCGGCGACCGCCACTCCCAGCCCGACGATGGCCGTGATGAGGAGCCCCCAGGGGCCGAGCCCGATCCCGGCAACGGTCCTGAGGAGAAGCGCCCATCCGGCGGCGAGTTTGCCGACGACGATCGTAAGCTGGCCGAGCACGACCAGGGCGGGGCCGAGTAGCGCCACGAAGCCGCCCACCACGACGATCGAGGTCTGGACCACCGAGGGGAGGCTCGAGAAGGCCCGCGCAACGCCGGCGAGGGCGGAGGCGACGGAGTCGAGGATGCCCTGAACGTTCAGCGACCGGAAGATCGTGGTACCGACCAGTCCGAGCGAGTCCTTGACGGAACTCCCAAACACCTCGAACGCCGTTGTCGCCACCGTCGAGGAGGCCAGCGCCGCCGCGGCGAAGCCGGCGATCGGGGCGGAGATCGCGACCGTCAGGTCCTTCCCGATCTTCTGGAGTTCTTTCCCGAAGCTGGTGAAGCCCGCCGAGGCCTTCTTCAGGTCGCGGCTGAAGGCGGCGAGGTCTACCCCGATCTCGACCAGCAGTTTTGAGAACGACCTTTCAGCCATCGGCGTCTCTCAAAAAGGTGCTCCCCCGGCGGCTGTCACATCCGGCGCTCTGCTTCCGCCTGCCGCCGGGGGGGCGAAAGAGGTTATCGAGCTTCGAGAATAACGAAGGGCGAGAGCGTGCTCCCGATCCTCGGCGTGTACGCGCTCGCCATGAGCGGCTGGCCGTCGAAGCGGGCGATCACCCGGTAGTCGACGAGGTCCTGCAACCAGCCCGGTACGTTTGAGCTTTCGACCACAAGATCCAGCCGCAGGCCGATGGCGTACATGCTCAGGTCCGCGAGGATGATGTCCCCCAGATCTCCGATGGAGGAACAGCGCTCCGTCACCACCACCTCGAGTCCGAGCATGCGCCCGTCCTGGAGCACAGGCAGGTAGCCGCCGCCGACGTTCTCGGTGCCGGCGAGGTTCTTGATGGGGACCGTCATGCCGAGGAGCTGCGGGAGCGTGCTCGGGTGGACGAGCCAGGTCGCCGAACGCTGCGAGCGCGGCAGGAGTCTCGCGTACATGCCGACGATGTTCTCGTATCGGATCGTGTCGGCCACCTGGCTGCCCACCTTCGCGACTGTGATCGTGCAGGGCGAGTTCAGGATCCCCAGCGGCTGCCCCGCGCCGGTGCCGCGCAGGAAGCTCGAGTCCATGCCGTAGCTGAGCGCCTGGCGCATCTTCTCCTCGATCTGCGCGGAGATCCCCGCGCCGTCGGCGACGAGCTCGCGCGACGCGTTCAGGAAGCAGGCTCCCTTGTTCGCTATGAGCTTGATCCCGCGCACCTTGCCGGCGCTCACGATCGCCGTGCCGCCCTCGGGCAGCCACTGAAACGCGATCCCAGCGATGGTGCTCGAATTGTCGAGCATGTCGAAGCCTGCGATCGTCAGCGTGTCCGCCTCCATGGGGTAGACCGTCGCACGCGGGCGGATCACCTCCGCCTCGAGGCTGTCATCGAGGTAGAACCGGGCGAGCGGCTCGGGGACGAAGAAGCCGCCGGCGGAGCCCGTCTTCTCGAACATGGCCGCGCGCAGCCGGCCGTCGTGGAAACCGAGCCCGATCGACTGGAGAAAGTCTTCCGGCGGGATCACGTCGCGGGGGTCCTGCCTCGCGGCGGGGAAGAGGTCCGCGCAGAGCTTCCCCTTGCCCCGCGGCCGGCGGGCGGGACTCGCGGGCGGAAGCTCTCCGGAACAGCCCAGGACCAGCCGGGGGAGAGGCTTGCTCAGGTCCGCGTGCGCCTCGTCGAGGGTCGACCACGTCGGCGGCGGGTGGCCCTCCCTCAGGGACGCCTTGGTTTGAAGATGCCTGGCTTCGGCGAGGAGCGCGTAAATCTGCTTCTCTTCATCGTCGGAGACACTCCGCCCCTCGCGCTCGGCCGAGTCGAAGATTTTTTTTGCCGCTTCGATCTTCTCGCCCGCCGTCAACCGAAGCTCGGTTGTGTTAACTGGCATTGGCATTTGCTTGTTCTCCGTCTTCGCCGAAGCCCGCGGGAAGACTGTCCGGTACCGCGTAGCTCATCTTCACCTCGTGGGCCTCGATTCCATTCCGGACCTCCTCGGACAGCTCTCCGTACAGCTCCCGGAAGCCCACGACCAGGAGCAGAGTCGAGCGGACGCTACACCCGTATTCGTTGTTGGCGATGAGGATGCCGGCGGCGAGCGAAAGGAACCAGTCCGGCATCTTGAGGCCGGCGTCTTCGGCCAGCTTCATCGCCTTGGTTTTTTCGTTGAACCACGAAAGGTTCTTGTCAGCTCGGTAGACGTTCACACCGGCACCAACGGGAGCAACCCCTCCGCCTTCGCGGCATCGAAAAGCTCCATGGGGCCCGCCACGCGGGCCAGGACACCCCGCCAGCGGTCCTCCAGGTCCGAGAGCGCAACGACCTGGTGGGAAGGCTGCTCCGGCACCGGCGCGTCCGGCGAGGTCGTGAGGAAAATCCCCTTGAAGCCCCACGCGTGGCCCGGGTCCAGTACCATCCAGGCGCGCTCGCCCAAGTCCCGCGACTCGGTCAGATCCAGGCTGCGCACGATGTGCCCCCAGTAGAACCGCACGATCGCCTGCCGGCGCCCGCCGCGGCGGACCAGCGGGAGGACGCAGGACAACGCCGCCAGCTCGCGGGCGGAGTCGATCAGGATCCCCCCGTCCTCCGTCCGCCGGAGGGGGAGGGCGCCGTAGGACAGCCAGCGGGAGGCCGTCCCCGGCGGGACCCCGACCTCCTTGCAGAAGGCTCGAAGGTTGAACTTGAATGTGTGATCCATAATTTCATTATAACAGGCCTGTC
>DASYRY010000053.1:0-4291 GCA_036004025.1 Candidatus Polarisedimenticolia bacterium
TCCTCAGCCGAGAGGAGCTTGCTCCGGATATCCGGGGGTTGAAAGACGGTCAGCCCTCTCAGTTGCTTGCGAGAGGGGGCGAGATCGTACCTGTTCATGATCGCGAACCCGTAGCCCCTCTCGCGCAGGAACGGGAACACGGGGGAGATCATGGAGAAGTCGAACCCGCCGTAGCTCGCGAACAGGATCCTCCTCATGACCGGTGCTGCACGATGCGCCGCAAGAGCGCGTCCAGTTCGCGGTCCGAGATCGCGAATTCGAAGCGGGTCGGTTTTTCCCGATCGAAAATCTCCCGGACCAGGTTCTCCATGTAGTGGACCGGGGTCAGGGTGAGCAGGATATCGTCCCAGAACACCTCGAACAGGAACCGGCTCTGCTGCAGCGGGTCCTTGGGCTCGAGTCTCTCGCGCATGGCGGACTTGAAGTGGTCGTACAATTCGTCGTAGTTCGCGAATGGCTTCTCCGAGTACTCGGAGATGTCTCTGACCCGGAGCCCTTGCCTGGCCCTCAGCTCGCTGGCGGCTTGCGAGTCGAGAGAGATGACCAGGACGTCCGGGCTCCCCGACAGGTCGGGCAGCAGCCGCGCATCGTCCATGAAGACGACGAGCCTCTCGCTCATGGCCTGATCAAACCCGGGTGATCCTTCGCAGGAGCCAGCGGTAGTCCTGGATTCTCCTGTCCCTGATGAATTCCTTGCGCTGCTTCAGGCCGCTCGTGAGCACACTGTCCATGTCGGGTGTGAAGCCGGGGTGGTCCTTGTAGACGTCGAGAAGTTCCTGAAAGCTCTCGTCGGGTAAATGGAGATAAAAGATTCGAAGAGCGTTCTCCACGCCTTGTTCGTAGTACTCGGAGTAGAACGGCTTCGAATGGTAGTCGATCTCGTATCGACGGCGCGGTCTGAAGTGGAAGCAGTGGATGGAAGGTATGACGGCGACCCAATGTCCAAAGCTCCAGCATCTCATGCACAACTCGGCGTCCTCGTGCCCCCCGAATCCTGCAAGCTCGTCCTCGAAGCAGCCCAGCCGGAAGAACAGATCTCGCCTCACGCACAATGCCGCGCTGCCCGCGATGGGTACAGTGAACGCGGCGCGCGATTTCCTGGTGAAGTTCGCCAGCGTCTGGGGTGCCGGCAGCGGGGTCATGAAATACCCGTAATGGACCTTCTTGAAGCCACCGCGCGCGGCCATCAGGGAGACCGGCCACGGTGCCCGCAGCTCCGTGGACAGAACTCGGAACTGCGCGAAGTCGTGGATGCTGAAGGTCGCGAGCGTCAGCATCCCGTTGGTGAGCAGCTCTTCTTCCCGATACACCGCCTCCAGCCAACCGGGCGCGAAGCAGACGTGCGCGTCCAGGAACACCAGGAGGTCTCCCGCCGATGTCTTGGCACCGATGTTTCTGGACTTCGCCACTCCCAGCCGTTCGGAGTTCCGGAGATAAACGACCTTCCGGGATGGGTCGAGGTGCTTGAAGAGCGGCTCGTCAGAGTGGTCGTCCACGACGATGATCTCGAAGGAACGGCGCGACACGGTCTCGTAGAGATTCGCGACCGTGTATTTCAGCGTATCCTGTTCGCTCCGCGCAGGAATGACGAAAGATACGTCCATGCGGGATGGGTCTCCCGTAATGTCAACGGCGTGAAGGTTATCTCCCTGCCTCTTGCCATTTCGCCGTGCGTTTTCAGCAGCAGTTCGCGCGGAAGGCGGGAATTCCAGCCCGGTTCAGGCCGGTATCGGAGGCAAGGCAGGCCCAGCTCCGTGCAGAGTTCGTAGGAAGGCTCATCCAGGCAGATGGCGAGGTCGAACCGGGCGATGGCTTCCAGTCGAGACGTGTCCTTCTTGCGACTCCCCTGGAGCTTCAACAAGACGACGTCGAGCCTGGAATGAGCCTCGATGTGGCTGCGGATGGCTTCAGTGAATGACGCCAGCGACGGGTAGCATGAGGAATCGAGCCTGCGCAGGCGGTACAGCTCATACGGGACCTTGTTCGGGCCGGGAACCGTGGAAGACAGGGTCTTATAGCCGCAATCGCGGACGAGGCTCATGACGACGCTATCGATCTGGCCCCAAGGGCCGGCGAAGTGCTCGCAGGAAGCCCCGAGCCGCGGCTCGATCAGTCTCTTGCTTTCCGATACCTCGCGGGCAGCGGATCCGGCGTCTATCTCGAAAAACGGCAGATGGCTCTTGCCGTGCGAGCCGATGACGTTCCCTTCCGCTAGCAGTTCTGCGACGTGATCCCAGGTCATGAAGTCCGAGTAGCATTCCGCGGGTGCCGTCGGCCTTTCCTCGAGCCAATCGGGGCATATGAAATACGTGGCTTTGATGCCCCGCTTCCGCAGGATGCGGGCGCCGTGCTCATAGGCGCCGAGCCTGCCGTCGTCGAAGGTGATCGCGCACTGGCGCGGGCGCTCCTCCCCGGACGGGGTCTGGAGGAGAGCGGCGAGCGTGACGAAGGAAAATCCGTGGTCGATCAGCGCGTCGATCTGCCCCTGGAAAAGTCCCAGAGACATGTCGTAGCGGCTGGACGCGCCGCGGGGCGAGATCTGATGGTAGTTTATGATTATCATCCGGGTCGGGAGCGCGGTCAGTACACGTCATAGTCTCCGAGAGTGTAGTAGAAGTCCTCCCTCAAGGCCGCCGCATCCAGCGAGTCGTCGAGCCGCAGCAGGTTCAGGCGAAAGCCGGACTCGATAGTCCGGAAACCCACGTCGTGCGCGCAGTTCCGGAGCATCCCGCGGGCCGGCAGCCAGGCCCGCACGCAGAGCTTGCCGGCCCGTGAGAAATGGGCGATCGAAGCGCGCAGGAGGGCCGTCATGGCCTTCGTATCGTCCGGGTCCGACAGCAACTCGAGGATCAAGCCGTCGGATGGGCTCCCGCCGAGGACGGCCACGCCGACGATTCGGCCTGAGGAGGGGTCCGTTGCCTGCCACCGGACGTAGTCGCGGTCCGACCGAGCAGAATACCTCCAGTTGAGATAACGGCTATCGCGCACGGCGGCGCACGGATAGCTCCCCTTGACCCGCTCCCACAGCGCATCGGCCTGAGCATCGAACCGGGCTGCCGGGGACACCTCCGGATCGTCGTCGGCGGGCTCGTATAGGGCCTGGGAACGCGAGATCTCGTGGACCCACTCGGACACGAGGGCGAGCTCGGCGCCGAAATAACGCCGGTTGGAGCGGGCGACCGCGACTTCATTGAAACCGTAGAGGAGTTTTATGCCGTCGTCGCGGCTGGTTTCGATGTAGGCGCGGACCAAACGCTCCAGGGTCGCTCTGCCCCGAAAGGCCGGATGGATCATGACGTCCACGAGTTGGGACGCGGGTATGACATCCCCCTGGAAATTGAACCGGAGCACGATTCCACCGTAATGCCCCACGATGCCAGCCTTTTCGCTTTCGAGCAGGACGATATTCGCCTTCCCATAGGGATTTTCAAGGAACTCCCATCTCCAGCGGCTCAAGGACTTGCGCTGCCTGAACGTCAAGCGGAAGAGCCGGACGATCCCTCGCTCATCCCCAGGCTGGTAGCGTCTTCCGCGGAGAGTGGCGTTCCGGGCAAGGCCGCGGTAGCGCCAGGATTGCGTCTTCGTCAGGACGCCGAAGTAGACGGAAGACAGGAGGCGGGAGAGCGTTTGCACGAGAGCAATCCAGGGGCGTCGGCCAGGATCTCTCGTGCGCTCGCCTGGCCAGTTGCTTCGAGCAGATGTGGCACGCATGCCACCTCCTGGCCGATGAGGACAAGACGAGGAGCAGTCGCCGCGCAGCATCCTGGCGGAGGAGCACCTCCCTGAGCCCGCCGTTCCCCCCGGCTGGCGTAGCCGTTCCCCCGGCCTGGCGTACCCCGGGTGGCCGGAGGTCGAAGACGTCCCGGCGGGAGGAACCCAGGAACCGCAAACGGATTTTCCGGCATCGTGTCCCCCGGGCCAAGGCTCACCCCAGACGGTCTGGAGCCGCCGCACGCCGACGATACCCCACCCGGAGGCGCAGCGCCAGGGGTCGAGGCGCGGGCGAGGCGCCCGCAGCGGGCGGGCGGAGGCCGCGGCAGGTAGACCAGGGCCGAGGCCGGCGTGGCCGACAGGAGGACGGCGAGCTTACCGAATGGCCGCGAGGAGCGTGGGCCCGGCCGGCGGCTCGGCGGCGAGCTCGAGAAAACGAAGCCCTCGGTAAGTCCCCGACTTGCCGAGAGGTCTTCGGTCTCGGGGTTGGCTGGCGGAGGCTGGCTTGGGCCTGACGGTTTCCCTTTCGCCAGCCGCTCGACCGCCTGCCCAATCGTCACGCCGAGCACCGCTCCGCCCA
>DASYRY010000054.1:0-5341 GCA_036004025.1 Candidatus Polarisedimenticolia bacterium
TGCTCGAGGTCTTCCTGGCTGGTCGTGCCGTATGCTTTTTCGATGCCTTCCTGGATCGAGCTCTCCGAGGCCACCACCGGCTCAATGTTGAAGCCGGTCATGAACTTGATATCGTCCATGGCGAAGACGTTGGTGGGATCCACCATAGCGACGGTGAGGGTGGCTCCGGTGCGCGAGATGGGAAGGATCAGGTACTTCTGCGCCACTTCCGAGGGAATGAGCTTCACCACGCCTTCGTCGAGATCCATGGTCCTCAGATTCACCGAGGGCACGCCATGCTGTTGCGAGAGGACCCGAGTGATCTCTTCTTCCTTGACGAAGCCGAGCTTGACCAGGGTGAATCCGAGCTTGCCGCCGTTCGCCTTCTGGTATTCGAGAGCCTCCTGCAGTTTTTTCTGCGTCAGGAGGTTGGCTTTGATGAGCATTTCTCCGAGCTTCACCGCCATCGCGAGTTTCCTCGGGATTCCTTCTCACGCACCGCCATGAGGATGTCCTTGGCCGCAAGCCGCTCGAAGGGGGCCGGGGCGAGACGCCTCCAGGATGGATGCTTCAATTCCACGGCTCCTCGGGTATAACTCTTTACTGGAAAAACACTTACACACTTCTCGAACAGCCTAGAATATAGTGTCGAGGAACAAATTTTGTCAAGTCAATTATCGTAAAATGAGTATGTATAAACTGATAATTGACAATTAATTAAAGGGTTCCTAGATTCTCGGCGTGGCTTCTACGGCGGGATTCTGGAGAACGGCTATGTTCCAGGGAGGTGGTTTCCTGAAGCGCAGGCGCAGCCCTTTTTCATCCCTTGGGTTGCTTCCCGTTCTGCTAACGGTGGGGGCGCTCGGGCTGTGCTTCCTCCTGCACGACCGAGACGTGCGCTCCGGTGCCTATTTGGTCGGCGATTGTCCTTATTACGCTTCGGCCGCCGTTTCCCTCTGGGTGGACGGAGATGTGAATCTTTCGAATCAGCTTCTCGGTGGGCTGGTGGTCCATCAGAAACAGGTGGCTTTGGGCCGACACGGGGAGTGGTTTCCCAAGCACCCGCTTCTGCTCTCGGTGCTTTCGGTTCCTTTCTACGCGTTGTTCGGAATTCCCGGGTTCCTTCTCTTGAATGCCCTGGTCATGCTGCTGCTGGTGATGACCCTATGGAGGCTCTGTCGCCGGCATGCAGCTCCCGGCATCGCCATGACAGCGACTCTGCTGGTTTTTGCCGGCTCCTTCCTCAGAAACTACCTCTACGAGTACTCGCCCGATCTGCTTTCCACCCTCCTTGTCCTCGTCGGGCTGCTTCTCATTCTATCGAACCGCGCCTTTTCGGGAGGGCTCTTTCTGGGGCTGTCGGTGCTCGCCAAGGTCACGAATCTCTTCGTCGCAGCGCTGGTGGTGTTGTTCCTTTTCTTTCGGCGCCCCAGGAGGGATGCGATCGCGGCGGGCGCCGGACTCCTGCCGGGAATCGCCGCCTGGTCCCTGCTCAATCTGGCTCTTTTTGGATCGCCGACGACCACCGGCTACGACAGGACGCTCGTCTTCAGGGACGGGTCCGTCACGACCGTCTCTCATAAGGGCTTCTTCGACGTCCCGGTGTGGGTGGGCGCCCGGGGTCAGCTTCTGGATCCCAAGGCCGGATTGTTGTTCACGGCGCCGATTCTGCTTCTGGCTCTGCCCGGACTCCTCCCCTACGTGCGAAAGGCGCCCTGGGAGAGCCTACTCGTCCTGGGCCTGTCGGAATTCCTGTTCCTGTTCTTCAGCACCTACCGATGGTGGGCGGCCAGCCGCTATGGGAATCGGTTTCTCATGGTCCCGGTCTGCCTCGCCGCCATCCCGATCTCCCTCGCCCTGGAATCCTTCTGGCGGACCATAGAGACACGATTTCACGCTCGCATCGCACTTCCCGAGGCTCCGGGCGAGCGTTGACATCGTGCCGCGCACTAAGGTGCCAGGCGCCGATGCGCAGCGCTCAAACTCCGCGCTGAAGGCGCTGCGCGAGAAGGGGTGGGAGGCCTGCTTCGAGAATCCGAAGCTGCGCCTCGTGGATGGGATAGGAGACTCGATGGAATCTCACGGTCCTCTCGGCTCTATCGAGGATGAGGAAGGCCGCGCGGGGGTCCTCGTCTCGTGGCTGGCCTACCGATCCCGGGTTGATCAGGTACCGGCTTCCGGGCTCCAGCGAAATTCGAGTCCCCTCGGGGGCGGGCAGCAGCCCCGTCACACCCCGGTCATCGAGGCGGAAGACGCAAGGCACGTGCGTGTGCCCGAAAAAGCAAAGCGCGAAGTCGGCCTCCCGGAAGACCGCCTCGGCGCCTTCGGGATCGACGAGGTACTCATCCTCATCGAGAGGCGTACCGTGCGCGATGAGACAGGATTCTCCCAAAGCCTGCGGACCCGCGGGAAGCGCCGCTAGATAGGTCTTGGCGTCCGGGGAGAGCAGCTGCCGGTTCGCCAGGGCCGCCTGCAGGGCCATGAAGTTGAATTCTTCTCCCTCCTCGATCCCCGCGACGACCCGATCGTGGTTGCCACGAATGATCCCCGCCGGACGAAGCGCCCGAACCTCCTTCACGACCTCCTCGGGGCTGCCGCCGTAGCCCACCAGGTCGCCAAGGACCGCGACGCGGTCGTAACCCTGCTCGCGCGCCGCCTCGAGACAGGCCCGCGTCGCCTCGAGGTTCGAGTGCAGATCGCTCAGGACCAGGGTCCGCACGGCCCCACTCGCTTCTTCACTCGCGGGTGAATCCTTCGGCATGCAGGGACTCCAGTGTTTCTCGGGCGACGAGCGCAGGAAGCGCGCCCTCGGTATTCACATGGACTCGGGCGCATCGGTAGAACTCCTGCCGGTAGCGGTAGAGGGACTCCATCTCGGTCCGCCCTCCCCAGAGGGGACGACCCACACCCCCCGCGCATCGCCGCAGCGCTTCCTGGAGGCTGACTTCCAGCCAGACCGACCATCCCGCAGCCTCCACGAGCCGCCGATTCTCCTCCGCCACATAGGTCCCACCTCCCGTGGCGACCACGAGTCGCGGAATCGCCGTCAGGGAGGCGAGCACCTCGCGCTCGACACGGCGGAAGTGGGGCTCTCCCGAATCTCGGAAGATCTCCTGGAGCCCTTTGCCTTCCCGCCTGCTGAGCACCTCGTCCAGATCGGCGAACTCCCAGCCGAGCCGCGCGGCAAGGTCGTTGCCTACGGTGGTCTTTCCCGCGCCCATGAATCCTACCAGGTAGATCTGGTCCGCCGGGGGCTGCGTCACGGGAAAGGCTTCTCTACGAGTGGGCCGCCACCGGCTTCCCGCCGGAGAGGAGTCGGTCCAGATAATGCGTGGAGATGCTTCCCTGCAGGAAAGCTGGATCGACGACGATCCGCCGCAAGAGCGGAATGGTGGTCTTGATTCCCTCCACCACCATGAAGTCGAGGAGCCGGCGCATGCGCGATACGGCTTCCGCCCGACTGTTTCCATGCGTGATGAGCTTCGCCACGAGCGAATCGTAATAGGGAGAGATGACGCCGTCGGCATGGGCTGCGCTGTCCACGCGCACTCCCGGCCCGCCCGAGGTATTGAACGTCGTGATCCTCCCGGGCGAAGGGACGAACGACTCCGAATCCTCCGCGTTGACCCGGCATTCGATGGCGTGCCCGAAGGACCGGATGTCTTCCTGCGTGTAGCCGAGAGGCTCCCCGGCGGCCAGTCGAATCTGCTCCTTGACGAGGTCCAACCCCGTCACCATTTCCGTTACCGGATGCTCCACCTGGATTCGCGTGTTCATCTCGATGAAATAGAACTTGCCGTCGGGCGCCAGCAGGAATTCCACGGTGCCGGCGTTCTGATAGCCCACGGCGCGCGCGCCCGCCAGAGCGGCCTCGGCCATCCTCTTGCGCAGCTTGGGCGAGACCGCGGTCGAGGGGGACTCCTCCACCAGCTTCTGGTGTCGTCTCTGGATGGAGCATTCCCGCTCCCCTAGATGCACCAGGTTTCCTCGCTCGTCGCCCAGGACCTGGAACTCCACGTGCCGGGGATCCTCGATGTACTTCTCGAGGTAGACGTCCGGCACGTCGAAAGCCTTCTTGGCCTCGTGCTTCGCCGTCTGGATCGCGGAGCGCAGCTCCTCCTCGCCGCGGGCGATTCGCATGCCACGCCCTCCTCCTCCGGCGGAGGCCTTCACGATGACGGGATACCCGATCTTCCGGGCCAGGGCGATGGCTTCCACCTCGCTTCCCAACAGCCCCCGGCTGCCGGGAACGGTGGGGACGCCGGCCGCCTCGAAGATTTCGCGGGCCTTCGCCTTGTCCCCCATCTGTCGGATCACCGCGGGACTCGGACCGATGAATTTGATCTTGCACGCTTCGCACACTTCCGCGAAGTGCGCGTTCTCGGCGAGGAAGCCGTAGCCCGGATGAATGGCGTCGGCGTCGGTGATCTCGGCGGCCGCGATGACGCTGCTGATGTTCAGGTAGCTCTCGGCGCTTCGGGCGGGTCCGATGCAGACATCCTCGTCGGCGTAGCGCACGTGGAGAGCGTCGGTATCGGCTTCCGAGTGGACCGCCACCGTGGAGATTCCCAGCTCGCGGCAAGCCCACAAGACGCGCAGCGCGATCTCGCCGCGGTTGGCGATCAGGATTTTTTTGAACACGGCATCCCGTTCAGTGGGTCTCGCGTCGGATCCGGAAGAGCACCTCGTTGTACTCCACGGGCTGACCGTTGGAGACCAGGATCTCTTCCACCGTCCCATCCACGTCCGACTCGATCTCGTTCATGAGCTTCATGGCTTCCACGATGCACAGCACCTGTCCCGCCTTGACGGTCCGTCCCACTTCCGTGAAGGAAGGCGCCTCGGGATTCGGCGAGCGATAGAACGTGCCCACCAGCGGCGAGCGGACCTCGTGTGCGGTTGCGGCGGAAGAAGCAGGCTGCACCCCGACCGGCGCGGCGGCGGTCGGAACGTGATGCGGGGCGGCGCCCCGGGAGGCCTCGAGGGTGGCCTGCGTGGGCTCGGCGCGCGGGCCGGCCTTGACGAGCTTGATTCTGAACCCCTCCCTCTCCAGCTCGAACTCGACGAAATTGCTCTGAGAGATCAGGTCGATGATTTCAAGGATTTCCTTGTCCAAGAAAAGCCTCCCCTGCGTCCTTCCAGAAACGGCTGCCCCGCAGGCCTGGCTGCGGGGCAGTATCTCGGAGACCTTCAAGAAGCGAGGCCCCGAGGATCGAGCGCGCGCGCCGAATCAGTTCAATTCCCCCTCCAGACGACGAGAGGCCTTCTCGAGCTCGTAGCGGGCCCGGCCGGTGAGGGCGTGACGCTCGAGGACGAGGCATAGGTAATACTCCGGAGTGACCGCGCGCAATAGCGTCTGCGC
>DASYRY010000055.1:0-3263 GCA_036004025.1 Candidatus Polarisedimenticolia bacterium
CGTCGCGAAAGCGGGGGCGAACTTTTTCCGAGGCGGCGCCTACAAGCCTCGGACCTCGCCCTATTCGTTCCAGGGTCTCGGGGAGCCGGGATTGAGGATCCTCGCCACGGTGCGCGAGAAGACCGGCCTGCCCATCGTCACGGAAGCGATGGATGTGGAGGCGGTGGCCCTGGTGGAGGAGTATGCCGACGTGATCCAGATTGGCGCGCGGAACATGCAGAACTTCTCCCTGCTGAAGCGGGTGGGGAAGTCCAAGCTTCCCGTCTTCCTCAAGCGTGGAATCTCCGCGACCATGGATGAGCTGCTCATGTCCGCGGAATATGTGGCCGCGGAAGGGAACTACCGGATCATGCTCTGCGAGCGCGGCGTCCGAACCTTCGCGGATCATGCCCGGAACACCTTGGATCTCTCCGTCGTCCCCGCCGTGAAGCACCTGAGCCACCTTCCCATCCTGGTCGATCCCAGCCATGGGACGGGAAGGCGGGACCGGGTGGCCCCCATGGCGCGCGCAGCGGTCGCGGTGGGCGCCGACGGCGTCATGGTGGAAGTGCACGACCATCCGGATCAGGCGCTTTCGGACGGCCCGCAGGCGATGTACCCCGAACAATTCGCCGAGCTCGTCAAAGACATCCGGGCGATGGCCCCCCTCGTCTCCCGCACGTTCTAGAGAAGCCGCACTTGATGATTCTCGGCGACCTCCGGATCGATCTGGTCCCCACGGGGAGCTTCCGCCTGGACGGCGGCGCCATGTTCGGCGTGGTCCCGAAAGTCCTCTGGGAGCGCGTGGCCGCGCCCGACGAGAAGAACCGGATCGAGCTGGCGCTCAACTGCCTTCTGGTCCGTGACGGGAGGCGCACGCTCGTCGTGGAGACCGGAATGGGAGAGAAGTGGAGCGACAAAGAACGGCAGATTTATGCCCTTCGTTCCGCGGGTGGCTTGCGGGAGGAGCTCTCGAGGCAGGGTGTCGCTCCCGAGTCGGTGGACGCGGTCCTGCTTACGCATCTTCATTTCGATCACACGGGCGGGTCGACGATCTCGGTGGAGGGGAAGGGGGAAGTGGCCGCGTTTCCCAATGCGGATTACTTCGTCCAGAAAAACGAATGGGAATTCGCGACGCACCCCAACGAGCGGACCCGGGCGAGCTATCTGCCTGAGAATTTCCTTCCCCTGCACCGCGAAGGCCGGCTCCGCTTTCTCGAGGGGGAAGCCGAAGTCTTTCCGGGCGTCTGGGTGCAGCCCGTGCCGGGTCACACCCCCGGGGTGCAGGCGATCGTCCTGCGCGGCGGTGACCGGACGGTTCTTTTTTGCTCCGATCTGATCCCCACCGCGGCTCACGTTCGAATTCCCTACATCATGGGTTACGACGTGCTCCCGCTCACGACGCTGGAGACGAAGAAGCGCGTGCTGTCGCAGGCGCTGCGCGACAAGGCCACGCTCGTCCTGGTCCACGAGCCTGTCTCACCGGTGGGGACCCTGAGGGAGGAGAGGGGGGGAATCGTGTATCAGCCCGCAGGGAGCGAGAGATGAGCGAAGGAGTCCTGGTGCTGGAGGACGGCAAGGTCTTTGTAGGTCGATCCTTCGGCGCCGCCACGCAGCGGACGGGTGAGGTCGTCTTCAACACCTCGATGACTGGCTACCAGGAAATCCTCACGGATCCATCGTACCGGGGACAGATCGTGGCCCTCACCGTCGCGGAAGTGGGGAACTACGGGATCAACCGCGAAGATCCGCAATCCGATCGAATCCAGGTCGAAGGGTTCTTGATTCGCAGCCTCTCCGGATCGCCGAGCAGCTGGAGATCCGAGAAGAGCCTGGTGGAATACCTCGTGGAATCGGGGATACCGGCGCTGACCGAGGTCGACACCCGCGCGCTGACACGGCACATCCGGTCGCTGGGAGCGATGAAAGGGATTCTGGCCGCCCCGGGGGGAGACCCGGAAAGGCTCGCTCTCGAAGCCCGCTCGGCGCCTTCCCTCGAGCAGATCGATCTCGTGGGAAGCGTCACCTGTGCGGCGCCCTACCGTCACCGGCCCGAAGGAGAATCTCCCGGGTCGGGCCCACGCATCCCTCTCGCCGCCTACGATCTCGGAATGAAGCAGAACATTCTCACGCGCCTCCACGCGGCAGGCTTCGAGGTCACCGTGGTACCCGCCACCACTTCCGCCGAGGCGGTGCTCGACTCCGGAGCGCGCGCCATCTTCTTTTCGAACGGACCCGGAGATCCGACCGCGGCCACCACGGTGGTGGAGAACGCCAGGAAGCTCGTGGGACGGCTGCCGATCTTTGGGATCTGCCTGGGGCACCAGATCCTGGGCCTCGCGCTGGGGGCGAAGACCTTCAAGCTCAAGTTCGGGCACCACGGAGGAAACCAGCCGGTGAAGGACCTGCCGACGGGCAAGGTCCTCATCACTGCCCAGAACCACGGATATGCCGTGGACCCCGATCACCTCCCGACGGGGGTGGAGGTGACCCAGCTCAACCTGAACGACGGGACGGTGGAGGGTTTCCGTCACCTCGAGCACCCGATTCTCGCCGTCCAATACCATCCGGAGGCGAGCCCCGGGCCCCACGATTGCTACCCCTTGTTCGATGTTTTCCGCGGCATGGTCCTACTCCACGAAAAGAGCGCCTGAGCCCGTTTCCGGCGATCACAATCTCGCAGTCGGCGGGACATTTGACCACCGCGTTCCCGACAGGGATCGGATCCTCCTCATTCCGCATGGATGCTTTGGGCGTCGCGCCCTATATTGCAGGGGTGCAGGAGGATTCTCCTGCTCGAGATTCTATTCCGGGAGGAGCGCGGCATGGGTCAACATGGCGACTACTACATCATCGAGGAGGACGATCTTCTCGATCGGGTACGGCGCGGAGAAAAGACCTCCTCGAAATCGACGGGAGGGCCGCTCCGATCGGTGGGAGGACGGGACGCCACCCGGGTCGATTACCGCTCTCGCCGGAAATCCCGCGCCCCGCTGGCCTCGACGCTCTCGTTGTTCATCTGCGGCGCAGGGCAGGCCTACAACGGACAGGTGAAGCTTGGGCTGTTGCTGTTTCTCTCGGAGGTGTTGACGGTCGTGGGCCATTGGGCGTTGATCAAGATCTGGCCGACGCTCAAGGACCTCGGCTACATTCTCGCCGTCTCGGAGCAGGAGATCTTTCTCGGACTGGCCGCCCTCGATTTCCTCCTCATCTTCTTCCTCCTCTACAACGTGGCGCAGGCGTACCACGAGGGGGAAAACCGCGGAGGGAGATTCCAGGGCCTG
>DASYRY010000056.1:0-5062 GCA_036004025.1 Candidatus Polarisedimenticolia bacterium
GCATGACTCCGGTCCCGGGGTCGGTGGTCAGGACCCTCTCCAGACGCCTCGCCGCCTCGGCAGTGCCGTCCGCCACCACCACCATGCCGGCATGAATCGAGTAACCGATACCTACTCCTCCGCCGTGGTGAAGCGACACCCAGCTCGCCCCGGAGACCGCATTCAGCAGGGCGTTGAGCACCGGCCAATCCGCAATGGCATCGGATCCGTCCTTCATCGCTTCGGTCTCGCGATTCGGGGAAGCCACGGAGCCTGAGTCGAGATGGTCCCGGCCGATGACCACCGGAGCGGAGATCTCGCCGCGAGCCACCAGGTCGTTGATCGCCAGGCCGAATCGGGCCCTCTCGCCGTATCCGAGCCAGCAGATGCGCGCGGGAAGACCCTGGAAGTGGACCTTCTCCTTCGCCAACCGGATCCAGCGCCCGAGCGCCTCGTTCTCCGGGAACAGATCGAGGATGGCGCGGTCGGTCCGGTGGATGTCCGCGGCCTCTCCGGAAAGGGCGACCCATCGGAAAGGACCCTTTCCCTCGCAGAAAAGGGGACGGATGTAGGCGGGTACGAACCCCGGGAAATCGAAGGCGCGGCTCACGCCCCCTTCCCGCGCCGCCTGCCGGATGTTGTTGCCGTAATCAAACGTGATCGCGCCCGCATCCATGAGATCGAGCATCCCCCCGACGTGGGTCGCGACCGATTGGCGGGATCGTCTCTGGTACTCCTCCGGATCGGATCTTCTCAGATCCAGCGCGTCACGATAGGGGAGCGCGTGGGGAACGTAGCCGTTGAGGAGATCGTGCGCCGAGGTCTGATCCGTGAGCAGGTCGGGGACGACGCCCTCCCGGGCGAATCGAGGGATCAGATCCGCGGCATTCCCCTGAAGGGCGATCGAGAGCGGCCGTCCTTGCGCGATCGCCTGTCGGGCGCGGGAGACCGCCTCCTCGAAGCGATCCGTCGCTTCATCGCAGTAGCCGGTCTCCAGCCGCCGGCGAATCCGCTCCGGATCGACTTCCACCGCGATGATGACGCCCTCGTTGAGTGTGGCGGCCAGCGGCTGGGCGCCCCCCATTCCGCCCAGGCCGGCCGTCAGCACCAGCCGGCCTTTCAAGGATCCGCCGAAGTGCTTCTTCGCAGCCGCGGCGAAGGTCTCGTAGGTCCCCTGCAGAATCCCTTGCGTTCCGATGTAGATCCAGGAGCCGGCCGTCATCTGCCCGTACATCGTCAGCCCCATGCGCTCGTACTCGCGAAAGTGGGTCCAATCCGCCCAAGCCGGGACGAGCATGGAATTGCTGATGAGGACACGGGGGACCTCCGGCTGGGTCCGGAAGACACCGACCGGCTTTCCCGACTGCACCAGCAGGGTTTCGTCCGACTCCAGCCGCCGCAGGGTTTCCACGATGCGGTCGTAGGCCTCCCAGCTGCGGGCGGCCTTTCCCGTGCCGCCATAAACCACCAGATCGGAAGGGCGCTCGGCCACTTCGGGGTCGAGGTTGTTCATGAGCATGCGCAGGGCCGCTTCCTGGACCCAGCCGCGGCAGCTCCGCTGTATGCCCCTCGGAGCACGAATCGTCCGCGTGCCCTTGTCCGCGCTCATCGCAACGATCCCCCGACCCGCTCCGCGGCATGGAGGATCTTCCCCGAGCGCAGCAGATCCGTCATGCGCTCGATGTCCGAGGAGAGCACCCGATCGCCCACCAGCCGGGGAATCTCCCGCCGCAGGGCCTTGCGGGTGGCCTCCAGCGCGGGGGACGTCTTGAGAGGCGCGAGGAAGTCGAGACCTTGGCACGCCGCCAGCAACTCGATCGCCAGGACGCGCTCGGAGTTCTCCAGGATTCGCATCGTCTTGCGCGCCGCCCAGGCCCCCATCGAGACGTGATCCTCCTGCGCCGCGGAGGTCGGAATCGAGTCGACGCTCGCCGGGTGGGCGAGGCCCTTGTTCTCCGACACCAGCCCCGCCGCCGTCACCTGCGCCATCATGAAGCCGGAATGGAGTCCGGGCTCCGGAGTGAGGAAGGCGGGCAGCCCGCTGAGATCGGGATTGGTGAGCCGCTCGATGCGCCTCTCGGAGATGCCCGCCAGCTCCGCCAGCGCGATGCCGCAATAATCGAGCGCCATCGCCACCGGCTCTCCGTGGAAGTTTCCCCCGGAGAGAAGCTCCCGCTCTCCCGGGAAGAGAATCGGGTTGTCGGTCACCGCATTGATTTCCCGCTCGAGCACTTCCCGGACGTGAGACAGGGCGTCTCGGCTTGCTCCGTGGACCTGAGGCATGCAACGCAGAGCATAGCTGTCCTGGACCCGATCGCAACCGGCGTGCGAGCGCTCGACCTCGCTGTGGGAGAGAAGGAGGCGGAGGTTCGACGCGGAGGCGGCCTGTCCCGGATGCGGGCGCAGCTTCTCGATGCGGCGATCGAAAGCCCGGCGCGACCCTTTCAACGCTTCGAGAGACAGTGCTCCCGCGAGGTCGGCGTGGCGCGCCAGGTTTTCCCCGCGCAATAGTGCGAGGGTGCCCAAAGCGGTCATCATCTGAGTGCCGTTGATCAGGGCGAGCCCCTCCTTCGCAAGAAGTTGCAGGGGTCTCAGGCCGGCGCGCTCCAGGGCGCGGGAGGCAGGCTGAAGGCGCCCCCGGTTCCGCACCTTTCCCTCGCCGAGCAGCGCCAGGGCCAGATGGGCCAAGGGAGCGAGATCGCCGCTGGCCCCCACCGATCCCTGGCCGGGCACGACGGGCAGGATGTCGCGATTCAGCAGCTCCAGGAGTCTCTCCACCACGAGGGGGCGCACGCCCGAATGACCCCTTGCGAGCACGTTGGCTCGGAGGAGGATCAGGGCGCGAGTCTGATCGTGGGTAAGAGCTTCACCGACCCCCGCGCAGTGGCTGCGAATCAGGTTGGTCTGGAGCTCAGGGATGCGGGCCGATGGAATCCGAACGTCCTTCAGGCGGCCGAATCCGGTGTTCACCCCGTAGATCGGCTCGGTGCCCTCCGCGAGCCTATCGATCAGCCGGCGGGAGCGCAGCAGTCGGGGACGCACCTTGGAGTGCAGGCGGACGCGCGCCTGGCGCAAGGCGACTTCCTCCACGTCGCGGGGCGTCAGGGACGTGCCGTCGAGCGTCACGATCTTCGGCATGGCGACGCGAGTTTAGTCGTTCTCCCACGGGACTGCAAAGCGTCCGCCGTCGTGCCCAAGCGCGGCTTTCGCGCCGGGTTGAAGCCCGGAGAATGGGTTGATAAGATGCGTTTTCCAAGAAGTCGCACTCCTTGAATTCACCTCGAGCAGGATGGTGATCGAATGCCGTGTGTTGTCGTCGTCGGCGGTCAGTGGGGGGACGAGGGCAAGGGAAAGATCGTGGACCGTCTCACCGAGCGCGCCCAGGTCGTCGTTCGTTATCAGGGAGGACCGAATGCGGGCCACACGGTGGTGGTGGGGGGGAAGCGCTTCGCGCTGCGGCACCTCCCTTCCGGAATCCTCCGCCCCGAAGTCCTGAGCGTCTGCGCCAACGGGATGGTGGTGGATCCCGCGTCCCTGCTGCAGGAAATCCGCGAGATCCGGGATGCGGGCGTTCCCGTGGACGCCAACTTTCGGCTCAGCGATCGAGCCCACCTGATCTTTCCGGAACACCGGAGCCTGGACGCGGAGAGCGAGGACGCGAAAGGGGACCGGAAGATCGGCACCACGCGCCGCGGCATCGGCCCCGCCTACGAAGGGAAGGTGGCGCGCCTGGGCATCCGTGTCGGGGATCTCCGCAATCCCGAGCTCCTGCGGGACAGGCTGCTCGCCTATCGGGTCGAGCGTTTCGATCGGCTGTCGCACCGGGAGGCGGTCCAGTCGGCGCAGCCGGTCTTGGACGAGTATCTGGAATACGCCGAGGCGCTCGAGCCTTTCATCACCGACACGCAGGTGCTGCTCCATCAGCGGCTGGAATCCGGAGACAACATCCTGTTCGAAGGAGCCCAGGGGACCCTCCTGGACCTGGACCACGGAACCTACCCTTTCGTGACCTCCTCGAACTCCAGCGCCGGGGGGGCCTGCACCGGCTCCGGCATCGGCCCGGCGCGCATCCGAGGAGTTCTGGGAGTCTTCAAGGCCTACTGCAGCCGGGTGGGGGCGGGTCCTTTCCCCACGGAGCAGCACGGAGAAACAGGCGATAAGATCCGCGAGCGGGGCCGGGAATACGGGACGGTGACCGGGCGTCCGCGGCGGTGCGGTTGGTTCGATTCCGTGCTGGGTCGCTACGCCGTGCGGGTGAACTCCCTCGATTCGATCGCGCTCACGCTCCTCGATGTCCTGGACGATTTCGACCACATTCCCGTGGCGGTGTCGTACGAGCACCAGGGGAGCAAGATCCTGTCGCTCCCCGCCGAGCTGCAACAGTTCAGCCGATGCCAGCCCGTCTACGAAGTCGTGCCGGGATGGAAGCAGCTCACCTCGGGCCTGAAACGGTTCGGGGATCTCCCGGCCGCGTGCCGGAGCTACATCGATCGTCTCGAGAAACTGCTGGGATGCGAGATCTCGGTTGTCTCGGTGGGGCCGGAGAGGAGCCAGACGCTGCACCGCCCGGGAAGCGTGCTCGAGCAGTGGCTTCCTTCCTAGGTCCTCTTGTGCACGACGATTCGCTTCCCATCCACGATCTCTACTGTCGGGAGACACCAACAGCCGGGACCTACGACGTGCTGGTCCTTCTGTCGGTTATAGATGTGGAATACGGGCTTCGGCGTCTCCGCCGGCTTGGGAGGCTGCGCAGGAGCTGCGGGAGTCGGGTCGGCCATGAAGTCCTCTTCGTCGAAAAGGTCGGACGGCTCGGATATGCCGCCCGGGATAGTTTACCGCAGGAGAGGATCGGCGCAATCTCCTTCCTTGCCCCTCGGGTATAATGAGCGCCGCTTCCCGCCAGAATCGCATGGGGCCGTTAGCTCAGTCGGTAGAGCACCAGCCTTTTAAGCTGAGGGTCGCTGGTTCGAATCCAGCACGGCTCACCAAGTCTTTGTTCTCCCGTGCTGGACAGAACCCTGCGCCAGCCCTTATCATCTCGGCCCGCGCCGGATCTTCCGACGTCCCCATCGTCTAGTCTGGC
>DASYRY010000057.1:0-8208 GCA_036004025.1 Candidatus Polarisedimenticolia bacterium
GCAAGGTTGCACTCTACCACTGAGTTATTCCCGCTCATTCTCGGGGGACTGATTCCCGGAAAGGACCGCTAACATATAGCAGACAGGCGGGTTCCTGTCAAGAAACAACCTATCGGCGATCCGCCCGAAACGCGTCCTTCATATGCTCGATGCGAGCGGAGCCGTCCGCGGCGAACCTGACTGACACCACATCGAAGCGACAGGCGTGATCCCAGATCCCCCTCGAGGCGAGGTAGTACGAAGCCGCGCGGATAATCCTTTGCTGTTTGAGAAAAGTGACCGCCTCGAATGGGGCTCCAAAACGATCGGAGGAACGAGCTTTGACTTCGATGAACACGATTTCTAAACCGTCCCGGCCGATCAGGTCGATCTCTCCTCCTCGAAATCGCAGACCTCTCTCGAGGATCTGCATCCCTTCGCCCAGGAGGTACTTCTCGGCTGCCCTCTCGCCACGATCTCCCGTCGGTCGCCGGTTGGCAGGGGGCTCACGAAGCGTGTGGATTGGGAGGCTAGAATTCCTCATCATCCGGGTCCAAGGCCTCCTCGGGAATGGGAGGGGAACTCTCTCTTGGAGCCGCATGCGGGGGCCGCACGCGCCGGGCTTCTTCGATTCGCATCTGGAGCTGTCGGCGGAAATGCGGCACGAAGATTCGCATCTGAGCCTGCTGCCGCGCGTTCAGCGACCTGTCGATCTCCGCTCTCAGCCTGATCTCCAGATCGCGATGGACCCGCTCCAGATTGTCGATGCGATTCACCACCTCGCGGTACCCTTTCTCCTGCAGGGATTCCTCCGCCACCTTCTGCTGAAGGTCCCGCATGGCGTCACGCCGAACGCGCGCGTAGCGCTCCCGCTCGTCGAATACCTGTTGGACTTTCGGCACGACCTCCCGTTCCTGATCTCGCGTCAGCTGGAGCGCCCTTTTCATGGAGACCACCATCAGCACTTGAAGCGTCTCCCGCATCTCCTCCATTTCCTGGGCCTCTTGGGGGGGGCGTGGTGGGGGCGCCGGCGAGGCGACGAGTGGAACCGCCCCGGCTGCGAACAGCGAGAGGATCAGGAATGCTCCCACTCGGCGCGTGGTGCGATATTGAATGCTCGCTTCGATCACGAGTTCCTCCTCTTGGCTCTTAGACCCAATCCAGGCTGAGGGTCTTCTCGAGATGTTGCCGCTGCTCCTTGCCCAATTCGCTGGCGGCGCTGAAGACATCCGAGTCATCTTCGGGAAACGTTTCTTCCAGGACCTTCTCCATGTTGGATGTGAGGAACTGCGCATCGTCTCCCTCCGAGCCCGGCAAGTTCTCTGCGCGGGAAAGCGAACCCTCCTGTGACGATGGCAACGGATCGGGAGTGCTCTGGCGGGCCATCTCCTGAAATCGTGCCCGGACGCGAACTTCTGGGGGAGTCGACCATCGGCCCACCACGAGCGCGGCGAGCATGAAGGAGGCCACCGAAGCTGCCAGAGCCCCCAACCAAAAACTCCCGGGGCGCCGCGAGGCGCCGGCGCTTTGCTCGAGGCCGATCCGATTCCTCAATCGAGGAAGGAAGCTTTGCCAGTAGGCTTCCCCGGGTTCGGGAACGTCCCGGCCGCCGAGAGTGCCCAGAAGCGCGCGCAACTTCTCCTCGTCGCGCCTGCACCGGGGACACTCCTTCAAATGGGAGACCAGAGCGGCGCCATCTCCTGCAGCGCCCTCCGAGAGCAGCCACGCGACTTCTCGTTGTATTTCAATGCATTGCTTCGACATATTTCAATTCCTGGAGGAGGGAATCATCCCCCCATGCGCTGCTTCAAGCCACGTATCGCGTGAAAGAAGTTGGCTTTCGCGGTCCCGACCGTGCAACCCATGACCATGGCGATTTCGTGGAATTTCATCTGCTGGAAGATTCGCAGGATCAAGGTCTCCCTCTGCCGTTTGGGAAGACGTCCCACCGCCTTTCGGATGATCTCCTCCCGAAGAAACCCCGCATGGTCCTCCTGCTCGACCGGATGCTGGGAGGGGGTGAGGTCTTCCAGAGAGCACTGTCGGCGGGAGGCCATTTCCCGCCTGCTGTCGGTGGCGAGATTCAGAACGATGCGCGTGACCCAGGTCCTGAATGTTGACTCCCCCCGGAAGCGTCCCAGGGAGCGATAGACCCTCAGGAAGGTCTCCTGCGCCAGATCGTCCGCATCGGCGTGATTCCCCAGCAGCCGATAGGCCAGACGATAAACGTCGCGACGGTGGAGATCCACCAATCGGTCGAACGCATCCTCGTCGCCGGACTGAAAACGCCGGACCAGCTCCTGGTCCCACCAATTCGGGTCCGGCGCTGACGTCATCCCGGGCCATCCTCACATCCGTTTCGACCCCAGCGAGGCGTGAAAGGTTGAAGGGGTGAGCGCTACCAGCCTCGTACGGGGCGAGACGTCGACCCGTTGACGCGCGGTCTCATTCTCCCCGCTCCGGCGCCACAAGAGCGCTTTAGGCTTCGGCTTCCGCTTCGGCGACCGCTTCCTCGAAGATTCCCAGGCAGGTGTCCACCTCATCCGAAGTGACCACGAGGGGGGGGCAGAAGCGGACCGTGTTGTCCCCGCAGCCGAGCAGCAGAAGTCCCCGATGGAACGCCTTTTCGACAATCGCATCACGCCGGCGGGGATCGCGCTTTCGATCGGAAGTCCCTGGAACGATGATTTCGGCGCCGACCATCAAGCCGAGACCCCGCACGTCCCCGACGATCCGATGACGCGCCATGACCGCCCGCACCCCTGCCTGGAGCCTCTCCCCCTGGACGCGGGCGTTCTCCAGATACTGATCCTTCAACAAGCGCAGGGTCGTCAGGGCCGCCGCGCATGCCACGGGGTTTCCCCCGAACGTGCTGGCATGCGACCCTGGCACCCATCGCATGATCGATTCACGTGCGACACAGAGCCCGAGCGGGAGTCCGGATGCCACGCCTTTGGCGATGGTGATCATGTCCGGATGGAAATCGAAATGCTCCGAGGCGAACATTCTCCCCGTGCGTCCCATCCCGGATTGGACCTCGTCCGCGATGATGAGAATCCCGTGCTCCTTGGCCACGCTCTGGATTCGTTCCAGGAACTTCGGGGGAGGCACGACGTAACCCCCCTCCCCCTGGACGACCTCGACCACGATTGCAGCGACCTCCTCCGGAGGAACTGTCCTGGGGAAGAGGTAATCCGTGGCGAGCGAAAAGCACTCCACGTCACAGGTCTCGACCTGGCGATTTACCGGGCACCGATAGCAGTAGGCGTAGGGGACGTGCTCGACCCCGGGGACGAGCGGGAAGAACCCTCGCTTTTGGACCGACCGGCTCGAGGTCAGCGAGAGAGCTCCCATGGTGCGACCGTGGAAGGAGCCGAAGAAAGCGAGAATCCTTGGCCGTCCGGTGTGGTAGCGCGCCAGCTTGACGGCGGCCTCGTTGGCCTCCGCGCCGGAGTTTCCGAAAAAGACCTTGACGGGTCCCTCGAGAGGGACCACCGCCGCGATCTCCTCCGCGAGACGAATCTGAGGCTCATAATAGAAGTCCGTTCCCGACATGTGGATGAGCTTGGAAGCCTGCTCGCTGATGGCCCGGACGACTTCGGGATGGCTGTGTCCCGTCGAGGTCACCGCGATCCCCGCAGTGAAGTCGAGGAACCAATTCCCGTCCACATCCAGGATTCCAGCCCCTTCCCCGCGCTCCACCACCAACGGATACACGCGCGTGTAGGAGGGCGACACGCGATTGACGTCCCTCTGAATCCAGGAGCGCGCCCGGGGACCCGGAAGTGTCGTGACGAGGTTCGGAAGCTTCTCGGGCATGCTTTCCTCCTGGAGACCTTCAGTCTGACGGCCGCCTATCAGATCTTCTTCTTCCATCGGACCCCCGACGGGGTGTCCTCGAGCACAATCCCTCGACGCAGCAGCTCGTCCCGGATGGCGTCGGATTCGGAGAACCGCCGCGCCTGCCTCAGCTCCTCACGGCGCCGTACCAGCGCCTCGACGTCCTGATCGAGCACGAGAGTGGCTCCGAGCTCCCATCCGAAGACGGACGAGACTTCTGCGAAAAGAGCCTTCAGCTCGATGGCGTTCTCCACGGGAACCTCCAAGCGGTCCGCCGCGGCGTTCGTCTCCCGGACCAGCTCGAAGAAGAACCCGAGAGCCGTGGCGCTGTTGAGGTCATCGTCCATGGCCTCGTAGAAGCTGTCCCGGCACAGGCGAGTGAGCTTCGCGAGGTTCTCGTCGTTTCCCGGGCCAGACGGCGAGTCGAGCCGCCGGGCGCACTCTCCGAGACGGTTCAGATTCGAGCCCGCCCACGAGATGCCTTCCAGCGTAAAGTTGATCGGCTTCCGGTAGTGCTGAGAGACCAGAAGGTAGCGGATGGCTTTCGCGTCATAGCCTTGGCCGAGCAGCTCCCTGAGGGTGTAGAAGTTGCCTTTGGACTTCGACATCTTCTCGCCGTTGACTACCAGGTGGGCGCAGTGCATCCAGGTATGGACGAATTTTTTTCCGGTGGCAGCTTCACTCTGCGCGATCTCGTTTTCATGATGGGGGAAAATATTGTCGGAGCCACCCGTATGGATATCGAAGGATTGTCCCAGGTACTTCATGCTCATCGCGGAGCATTCGATGTGCCAGCCGGGCCGTCCCCGCCCGAGGGGGGTATCCCAGAATGGCTCCCCCTCCTTGTGGCCTTTCCACAGGACAAAGTCACGCACGTCGGTCTTCTCGTACTCATCCGAGTCGACCCGAAAGTTGGGGATCATCCCTTCCCGATTCAAGTTCGCCAGCCTTCCGTATCCGGAGAAGGAGTCCAGTCGAAAATAGACCGAGCCTTTGCTCTCATAGGCGTGTCCTTTGGCCAGGAGCTCCTGGATCAGGGCCACCATCTCCGGGATGTGTCGCGTGGCGCGCGGGTAATACTCCGCCCGCTCCGCACGAAGCGCGTCCAGATCTTCAAAAAAAGCCCGGATGAACGGCTCCGTGTATTCATCCAGGCTTACGCTGGCCGCCTGAGCTCCGCGAATCGTCTTGTCGTCCACGTCGGTGATGTTCATCACCTGCGTCACGCGGAAGCCGCGAGCCTTCAAATAACGCCGGAGCAAGTCCTCCCAGAGGTAGGCGCGAAAGTTTCCGATGTGAGCGTAGTCGTACACCGTCGGGCCGCACGTGTACATTCGGACCTCACCAGGAACGAGAGGCCGAAACTCCTCCTTGGAGCGAGTGTAGGTATTGTGGAAGCGAATCAAGCATTCTTTCCGGCGGTTTTGCCCGGCTCTCGGGAACCGTGCCGGGGCGGGCGGATTGGACACTCGAGTCTACCGTTCCAGGCTCGAGGTGTCAACGCCAGAGGATGCGCCCATCCGGGGAGGAACCGCCAGGAAAGACGAGGGAAAGGAGAGCAGACGCGAAAGAAAAAAGGGGAGCCGGAAGCCCCCCCTCGACACGAACGACAGCGTCGCTTAGAAATTCATCTTGATGCCGAACTGGAAGCGCCGCCCAAAATCACGGACTTCCGTCGCCTGCAGGTTATTGAAGCGATTGTCGATCTCGAATACCCTCAAGTCATCGGTGTTCAAGAGCTCGAAGATCTCGAAAAAGGCGCCCGCGGACACCTTTCCGATGACGAACTGCTTCTCGGTCCGCACATTCACCGAATAGAAGGGGTGGTTGCGATGAATGTTGCGGTCCTCATCGTAGAAGATGCCACTGTTGACGTCCCGATAGCCGTAGATCCTGCGGGCTTGCCCGAAATCCACATTGTCGGCGGTGAGGACCCGGTTCACGAAGGAGTACGGCAATCCGGAGTACCATGTGATGTCCCCTCCGATCTGCCAGTCCGCGGGAAGGAACGCCGTCGCATAGAACTTCGCCACGTGACGCGCATCAAAATCGAGATAGCCGTTACGCAGCTCCGTCAGAGCCGGATCATTCCCGCTCTCGGAATTGAAGGAGTCAGCCTGGCCCGTTGCTTTCGAGAAGACATAGCTGGCGTTCATCTGCCATTTGCGGCTCAGGCGCCGGACGAATTGCAGCTCGTACCCTATATAGTCCTGGACGTTGTAGTTACCGACCCGAAGGACCTGGTTGAAGTTTTCATTGTTGATGTAGAGGTCCGGGTAGTGATCCGGAAGTCGCGTATCGGGCTGACCGCCTCCGGCTTCTCCGCCGCTGCCGTTCGGGGGAGCCCTGCGGGTCGTTCCAAACAAGTCGCAGAAGCCAGATTCCGTCGTGGTCGCACACACGGCGCCGTTCACTCCCGGCCTTCGGTAGGTGTGATTCACGTCGACGTCCTGGAGCTGGTCCACGTACTTCCTTTGAACGTAGTTAAAGGTAATGGACATCTCCGGCGCGATCTCCCTCTGGAATCCGATCGCGAGCTCGTCGGTGTGAGGAGTCTTCAACGAACGGTCGACCTGGTAGGCATTGGGAGGCGAGATGGAGATCGCCGAGCCGACCTTGTTGTCGGGTAGCCCCTGTCCGTCCAATCCGTCGCTGTCGTAGCGGTAGTACTGGAACATGAAGTCAGGTCCCTCCTCCGGCACCACCACCTGGAGGAAAATCTTGTCGTAGAGACGGCTCCATGCGGCAGAGGCCCTCGTCTTGCCATCGGCCCAAGGGTCCCAGGAGATGCTCAGTCTCGGCGAAAGGTTGTTGTTGGTGATCGTGAAGTCCTGAGCCGTCCGTGGATGCCCCTGAGCGAGGATATTGGCCTGATCCTCATTGATGAACTCGCTTCGGATCTGGGTCAGGAAGTTGTGCCGGGTGAGGCGACCTCCCGCCGCCAGCTTGAATTCTGTTTCAAGAGTCTTGAAGTGCTGGGGGTCAGGAAGGATCATCCCGGCGAGCGGGTCCAGCGACAGCCCCTTGTCCGTGATTCCGTCGTTGTTCAGATCCGAGCCGGCTTCCGACCCTCCCATGTTCAGAAGGTTGTCGTATTCCGCCTTCTCCCGGGCGGGGTCGAAGAACGTGAAGCCGTGGGAGCCTACTTCCTCTCGGTCGAAACGGAGTCCCAGACCGACCGTGAGGTTCGGAAGGGGCTTGAACGTGTCGCTGAGGTAGAGCCCGAGATTGTTGCCGTCGGCGGAGTTCCTGGCTTCCTGGATCGTCGGAAGGAAGGTGATAATCTGCCCGCCGATCTGCCCGGTTTCGAGATTCGTTCCGCCGAGCTGGATGTTCCATACGGGCCGCCGGGCGGAGTTGGAATGATATCCTTCCTTCTCCGCAATCACTCCCATCCTTAGATCATGGCTGCCGAACACGTCGTCGATGTAATAGGAGAGGTCCTCCCTGATCGTATCCCGCGTCCGGCTGTCCGAGTTGTCGAGGAAAAAGGGACCGCTGGTGCGATTGGTGTTGATCTGAATACGATAAGGCTCGTCAGAGACGAGCGGAGCGGTGAATTCTCCAGTTTCTGGGATGCCGTCATTGTTCCGGTCGACCCAGTTGGGGAACGGGGTATCGTCGAGCACCTGGTTCCCGTTGTGATCCTCGGTATCGAAAACTCCATTGCCCCTCGTGCTGTTTCCATTGCTGTCGGTGACGTACCCGGTCGGGCAGAGGGAGGGATTGCTGCAAAGAATCCCGCGATCTTCATTGGAATCGACCACGCCGTCCTCGTCGGTGTCGGTCTCGAAGTCCAGAGACCCATTGCAATTGATGTCTTCGCGATTCGGACCTTCACAACCGAACAGACCGGTGAGGCGGCCATCGCCGTCCCTGTCCTCCGTACAGCTCCTTTGCAGGGTAACCTCATCAACCGTGCAGCCGTCCAGCCTGCCGTTGTGGTTGAAATCCTCGAAGACGTCAAACTTTCCATCCTTGTCGTAGTCGTCCCCCGGATCGAGGCTCTCCCTGAGCTGGACGAAGCCGTCCTGATTGCCTCCGAATTGCTTCAGCCCGTCGACATTCAGGAGTCCGTTTCCATTGGTGTCCGGATTGGTGGTCGGGAGAGTCTCGTGGGACTGGTCGAATCGCGACACGGTCGTCTCGAGGGAGAACTGGGGCGTGAAGATGGCGGTATCCGAAAGAGTGATGGTGGGGCCGCCGCGTGTGTCGGTGTACCCCGAGTCGAGTTCGGTGCGGCTGTTGAGGCCGAGGTTGTTGATATCCTGGTGGTCGAAGATCGTGAGGAAGGTCATCTTGTTGCTCGCCGACACCTGCCACGTCACCTTCCCCGTGAGCCGGGTCTCTTTGGTGGACTGGATGTAGGCCTGCGTCCCAGCGTTGATG
>DASYRY010000058.1:0-3055 GCA_036004025.1 Candidatus Polarisedimenticolia bacterium
CGAAGCAACGAGCCAGCGCTCCACGAAGCGCTCCCTGGCCATGCTAACGGCTCTCCTGCGCGACGATCGACCCGCTTCGATCCGGCGCCCCCGGCGAAGCGCGCGCCTCCGCGTGCACCGGCCGCCGGGAGAGCCATCGCCCCGAAAAAGGGGGTAGACTGACTTTCATGCGTGCCGCCTTTTCCGCCGCGCTCGCGCTGGCTTTGCTCGTGACCCCGGCTGCGGATCGGAAGCTCGAAGAGCTTCCCGGAGCTCCTCCCCTTCCCGGCCCGGTGGCGGCGAAGATTCTCGCCGCCTTGAGAGTGCAGGGGCCCTCCTACCGCCCGGAGACGCTGCACCGCAATGGCGACGGTTCTCCGCGTTACACCAACCGCCTGATCCTCGAGTCCAGCCCGTATCTGCGCCAGCACGCGCACAATCCGGTGGACTGGCATCCTTGGGGAGAGGAAGCGTTCGAGCAAGCCCGGCTCTCGGGCAAGCCGGTGCTCCTGAGCGTCGGTTATTCCACCTGCCACTGGTGCCACGTGATGGAGCGCGAGTCGTTCGAGGACGAGGAGATCGCCCGCTATCTCAACGAGAACTTCATCGCCATCAAGGTGGATCGGGAAGAGCGACCCGACATCGATTCTCTCTACATGAGCGCCGTGAGCGCGCTCACCGGGCGCGGCGGATGGCCGATGACCGTCTGGCTGACGCCGGCGAAGCAGCCTTTCTACGGAGGCACCTACTTTCCGGCCCGCGACGGGGATCGCGGCGCGCCGGTGGGATTCTTGACCATGCTGCGCAAGATTCGCGAAGCCTACCGGCGTCCCGGCTCCTCGCTGGAAGACTCGGCCCGCAAGCTCACCGACTCGCTTCGCGCCGCGTTCGCCTCGCCGCCCGCGGGCGACCTTCCGGAGGCGGGGACGCTGCGCAAGGCCGTGGAGGCGTACCGGCGATCCTTCGATCCGGAGTTCGGAGGGCTCCTCGGGGCGACCAAGTTTCCCTCCACGCTCCCCGTGCGCCTGCTGCTGCGGTACCACAGGCGGTTCGGAGACGCCGAGGCGCTGAAGATGGCGAGCTTGACCCTGGAGAGAATGGCTGCGGGGGGAATCTACGACCAGATCGGAGGGGGCTTCCACCGCTATTCCACGGACCGTCGCTGGAGGGTCCCGCACTTCGAAAAGATGCTCTACGACAACGCGCTTCTGGTGCTGGCGTACCTGGACGGCGCCCAGGCGATCGGCCGTGCGGACTTCGCGCAGATTGCCCGCGAGACTCTGACCTATCTTCGCCGCGACATGCGCTCCCCCGAAGGCGCCTTCTATGCGGCGACCGACGCCGACAGCGCCGATCCGCGCGGACACGCCGAGGAGGGTCGATTCTTCACCTGGACCCCGGAAGAGATCCGGGCGGTGCTGGGAGCGCAGCGCTCCCGGCTCGTGCTCGATGTCTTCGGCGTCTCGCCCGGCGGTAACTTTTCTTCAGGCCGGAGCGTCCTTGTCGTGGACGAGTCCATGGAGGAGGCGGCGAAGCGTCACTCGATGCCCGTGTCGGAGACCCGGGCTTCCGTGGAATCGGCGAGGCGGGAGCTTTACCAGGCGCGGCTGCGGCGCCCGGCCCCGCATCGGGACGAGAAAGTGGTCACGGCATGGAATGGCCTCGCGATCTCCGCTTTGGCCCGTGCGGCCCTCGTGCTCCAGGATCCCGCCTATGCGCGCGACGCCGAGCGCACCGCCGATTTTCTCTTCGATCGTGCGTTTCAGGGGGGCCGGCTGCGGCGCAGTGTCACCGCTTCGGAGGCGCGACAGGAGGCCTTCCTCTCCGACTACGCGTTTCTCACGGCGGGCCTGCTCGATCTGTACGAGGCGACCTGGGAGCCGCGGCGACTCCGGCAGGCCCTCGAGCTGGATTCGATCCTCGAGAAGCATTTCGAGGACGCCGAGCACGGCGGCTTCTATCTCACCTCCGACGACGCGCAGAGCCTTCCGGTCCGTGAGAAGCCAGCGGAAGACGGCTCGGAGCCATCGGGGAATTCAGTGGCCGTCATGAATCTCTTGCGATTTCACGAGCTCACCGGGCAGGAGCGTTTTCTGGAAAGGGGGAAGCGAGCCCTGAAAGCCTTCGGCACGATCCTCGCCGGGAATCCGGCCGCCCTCTCCGAGATGCTTCTGGCGGTCGACTTCCACGATGACACGCCGAAGGAGATCGTCATCGTGACGCCGAGGCGGGCGCAGGAAGCCGCCCCTTTCCTGTCGAAGTTACGCAATACCTACCTGCCCAATCGGATCCTGGTCGTCGCCAGCGAGGGGAGCGATGTGCAGTCCCAGGCCGAGCGAGTGCCTCTGCTCAAGGGAAAGACGACGCGCGGCGGAAGGACCACCGCCTACCTCTGCGAGGACCGAGTCTGCCTTCTTCCCACGACGAGCCCCGAGGAGTTCGAGAAGCAGCTCCGGCGGGTGCCTCGCGTTCGGCCCGCCGCGAAGGGCCAACAGGGAGCCGCGGCGCCATGAGCGTTTCCATCGTGATTCCGACCTTGAATGAGGCGGAATCGATTCATCGCCAGGTCGGCAGATGCCTGGGGCTGAGCCCCAGGCCCGAAGTGATCGTGGCCGACGGGGAGAGCCAGGATGCGACCCTCGCGGAAGCGAGCGCCGCAGGCGCCTGCGCTCTGGCTTGCACGAGTCGAGGACGGGCGCTGCAGATGAACGCAGGAGCCGCGGCGGCCTCGGGGGAGATCCTCCTGTTTCTGCACGCCGACGTGATCCTCTCCCAAGCTGCCTACTCGGCCATGCTGCAGCTGCTGCACGACTCGAGAATCGTCGGCGGAGCTTTCCGCCGCCGCTTCGACTCGCCGTCGCTCCTGCTGCGACTCGGCTCCCGCCTGGCGGACCTGCGAGGAAGTGCTCTGGGAGTCACCCTGGGAGACCAGGCCCAGTTCGTGCGCAAGGAGGTCTTTCAGCGCCTGGGCGGCTTCCCCGAGATGCTCCTCTTCGAGGACCTCGCCTTTTCCCTGATCCTGTCGCGACATGGCACCACGCGTCTGGTGCGGGAGAAGGTAATCGCCTCCTCCCGG
>DASYRY010000059.1:0-7582 GCA_036004025.1 Candidatus Polarisedimenticolia bacterium
GGCCCGAGAAGACGACCCAAGAACGGCTTCACGCGCAGCACGTCGAAGAAATCGGCCGATACGCTGGACGCCAGCGTGGCCACCGACTCGCTGCCCCCGGCGATTGTCGCGTCGAACGAGTTGTAGATCGCCATCCGCTCGTAGCTCTGAGCGCCTGCGTGCCAGTCCAAGTAGTTCTGCTCCGGCACGTTCATCGGGTTGCCTTCGAGGGAAATCTCGCGCAGCATCACCAGCCGACCCGCCTGCTCGTACGGCAACGGTTGCAGGAGCACGCCGTTCACCACGCTGAAGATGGCCGTGGTCGCGCCGATGCCGAGCGCCAGAGTCAGCACGGCAATCGCGGCAAAGCCGGGACCCTTCGCCAGAATCCGCAGCGCGTATTTCAGATCCAGCCACAGCGTCTCCATCCCGCCTCCGAATTCTCCTCGGCCGCAAGCCCTCGCTCGACCCGTGTTGCCGACACCCTGTGCCGTGAACTACGGGGGCGAACCAGGAAAAGTTTCGTCTTCCCTTCTTCCAGGAACGGAGGAGCCGGTCAGAAGGTTTCGAGAGGCGTTCCAGTGCGCCGCGGCGGCGCAAGCCTATGCTATCCTCTGCGGATTCGCGGCGCCGGTAAGGTCCTCGAGTCCACGAACACTGAAAGGGCCGTTCTCCGTGGCTGTGTGCACCTCCTGTTCCAGCCCGGTCTCTCCCGGGCACCGCTTTCAAGCGCAGTACCAGCGTCGCCTCGGCTATTCGGGCCTGATCGCCACCACCGACTTTTCCTCCTGGGCCGCCACCCCTTACCCTGACGGGATTGGCGGGAATCCTCGCTTGGACGATCTACGGCTTCGTCGTGTCGCTGGGAGGCCGGCCGCTGTTCGGCAGCGCCAGCTTCTTGGAGGAGGCAGGCGCGTAGCGTGCGGCCAAAATCAAACGCCGCGCCGGCGATGTGCCGTGGCGCGGCGTTTGAGAGGCGGGTTACCGAGAGAGCCTACTTGTCGCGAATCTTCTGGATGTTTCCGAGGATCTCGTCGATCCTGGCAATCTGGTCCGGGGCGGTGGTCCTTCCTTTCAGCTCCTTGAGCTCCCGCTCAATCTGCTCCATCTCCGTCAGCGCGGCTTGAGCGTCGGCGGTGGTGTCCAGCCCCGAGACTCCCGAAGACTGCTGGGCCTGGTTGAGCTGGTGGGTCGCCGCAACGAACCGTTCGTAAAGCCGGTTCAGCGTCCGTGCCTCCGCGGAAAGGGGCGTCGTCGGAATCAGGGTGATCTCGCCCGTCGAGACGAAGTTGAAGGCGAGGAGCGCGACCACCGCGAGGACGAGTCCGAGGATGATCTTCTTGGCCATGCTGTCTCCCGTTGAATGGCGCCGTTGCACACTCTCAGAGGAAACGTAGGGCGGGAATTCCTTTCCAGGCAAGGGGATCACGAAAACGTGATCGAAATCTCCCTCACATCATTATTGGGAGGTCAGGATGCGGGCCGCAGGAAGGCACCCAGGAGCTTTGCCTCGGTGCCGAGAAGCTTGTCCAGCAGCGAAACGGCCCGAATCCCCACGCGCGCAGGGAGCGGGAAGCGGTTGCCGCCGAAGCGGGTGACGTGGGATTCTTTCGCGATGATGGCGCCGCAGGACGCGCCGAGGCTTTCGACGAGTCTTCGAAGGCTGGCCGGGTCGAAATAGGAGAGGTGCATGGAGTGATAGATCGTCTTGAGAGGAGTGACCAGACGCCCCCCGGTGAGGCGGTAGCCCAGCTTGGCGAGGGCGCGGAAAGAGGTCACTTCCGACGGGATCTCCAGGACCAGCCAACCTCCCGGCCTCAGGGAGCGGAACACCCGTGCGAGAACGTCGCGAGGATTGGCGACGTGCTCCAGGACGTCGAACATCGTGATGAGAATGAAATGGTCCGGAGGAAGCCCGGTCTCCTCGATCCCTCCCGCCCGGAGATCCAATCCGAAGGAATTGCGTCCCCACGAAGTCATCGCCTCCGAGGTGTCGACCCCCATCAGATCTTTTCTCCCGGTCTCGCGGGCGAGCCGCTGCAGGAAATGGCCGCGGGCGCACCCGACATCCAAAACAGGAAGCGCGGGATCCAGGTTCTCCAGCGACGTGCCCGACAGAAGCAGGATTCGTCGCAGGCTCTCCATCTGCTCCCCGACAATGGTATCGACGTCGAATTGGACGAGATAACCGTAGCGCTCGAACTGGTCCGCGGCGTAACGCCTGCGCTCGGCGGCGGGGTTCCTGTCCCCGTTCAGGTAGACGAACCCGCAGCGCGCGCAGCGCGCCACGGTGCAGTTCGGAAGGCGGAAGACGATCCGCGCGCCGGCGCTCGTCTCACACACCAGGCAGGGGCTGGGAGCGGGGTCCATCGATCCTCAGAAGATCACTTGACCGGGATGAGAGGGCGCGGCGGAATGGGCGGAGGCGCCGCCAGCGACCGCGGATCCTTCCGGATCTTTTCCATCAGGTCATGGATGGCGTAATCGAGCTGTTTGTCCTTGCCGTTGAGAAGCCCGTCCGGACCCAGATCCAGCTCCACATCGGGATCCACGCCGTGTCCCTCGATCTGCCAGATGCGGCCGCGCGGATCCCATCCGCCGAATTCCGGCTGCGTCGTGACGCCTCCGTCGCGGAAGGCCTTGTCCCCTCGGATGCCGATCCAGCCGCCCCAGGTCCGCGTGCCGATGACGGGGCCGAGCTTGAAGTCCTTGAATTCCTGGGCGAGGGTCTCGCAGTCGCTCCCGCCCTGCCGGTTGATGAGCACCGCCATCCAGCGCTCCGAGGCGCGGTCGGGATAGGTGCCGACGTTTCCGTAGCGGGTCCCGCCGACCGAGAAGAGCTTGCGATCCAAGTGCGCGATGATCATCGGCGCCACGAAGCCGCCGTGGTTCCATCGGTCGTCGATGATGAGGCCGGCCTTCCGCCATTGCGGTGGGAAGTCGCGGGAGAACTGCCTCAGGCCCAGCCCGCCCATGTCGTACAGGTGAAGGTACCCGATCTGCCCCTGACTCGCTTTGTCCACGTAGGCGCGGTTCTCTCGAATCCAGGTGGCGTAGCGGATCGGAGTGTCGTTGGCCACTGGCTTCACCACGATATGCCGGGCCCCCTCGAGCTTCGGCTCGCCGTTGACGGAAAGCTCGACTTCCTGTCCCGCGCGATTCGCCAGGCGGTGCAGGTAGTCTTCTCCACGGACCAGAGCCTTGCCGTCGATCGCGACGATCCACATCCCCGGCTTCAGCCTCAGATCGGGGCGGGCCAGCGGAGAGGCCGTCTCCAAGGCGGGATAGTCGCCCTTGTAGATCTTCTTGATCTGCCAGAAGCCGGAGCTCGAATCGTAATCCAGGTCGGCGCCCAACAGGCCGGTGCCCACGTTCTTGCCGCGCCGGAGATCTCCGCCCGAGTGATAGGCGTGCCCGACATTCAGCTCGCCCAGCATCTCGCCCAGGAGATCTTCCAGGTCGTCGCGCGACGCCATCCGCTGGGCGAGCGATCCGTACTGCTTCCAGACACCCTCCCAGTCCACCCCGTGCATCTTCGGGTCGTAGAAGAAGTCCCGCTGCAATCGCCAGGCTTCGCGCAGCATCTGCTGCCACTCTTCCCGCGGGTTGATCCGCGCGGTCCACCCTTTCAGGTCGATCTTGCTCTCTTTGGCGTCGTCCCCGGTGGGGAGGCTGGTGGCTCCCGCTTCGACGCGAAAGAAATCCTCCTTGGTCCGGTAGACCAGGACCTTTCCATCTCGGGAAACATCGAATCCCCGGACTTTCGGGGCCAGGGTGGAAAGCTTCTCCTTCTCGATGTCGTAGGTCAGCAGGCTGCCGCCTTCTTGGTCATCGTCGCTGTCGGGCGAGGTGGGGGGAACCATTCCCCTCGGCTCGAAGCCAAGCCAGTGAAGCTTCCCTTTCACCGCCTTCAAACCGAAATAAGCGCCGGGGACCACCGGGACCTGGACGATGCGATCGTTGAGCCCATCGAAATCGATCTTGAGGGGCTTGACCTTCTCTTCTCGCGCTTTTCCCTTGTCTCCCTTCTCGTTCGATTCCTTGCCGTCCTTCCCTTCTTCCTTCGAATCCTTCCCGCTCTCCTTGTCCTGATCGCTCCTGGCGTCGATGTCGCCCCGCGGCGCAAAGGGGAGCGGGGTGTCGGCCTGCAAGGCCATGACGATCGGGATCGTCGACTTCTGGACGATGAAGCGGGCCTCGAAGCGGTCCAGATAGGGGTTGATGAATCGGTCGCTCAGGAAGTAGAGATACTTTCCCTTCGGATCCCAGGTCGGTGCGTACGAGTTGAACATCGGGTCGGTGACCGGGGTGACCTTTCCGGCATGCGAGTCCCAGATCCTGACTTGACTGAACTGGTTTTCCAGGGCGGCGTCGTAGGCCAGGAAGCGGCTGTCCGGCGACCACTCGCCGGCGTTGATCTCCCAACGGGCCTGATCGACCGTCGCGGACTTCCCCGTCGTCACGTCGGTGACCATGAGCCGGTATTTCTCGTCCCCCCAGGCGATCTTCTTGCCGTCCGGGGACCAGATCGGCGGGAAGTGCCACCCGGGCTCCAAGGCTCCGAGCTGCCTCGGCGCGGCGCTGTTGTCGGTGGAGTGGAGCAGGAGCTGTTCTTCCCCCTTCACCTCGGTCCAGGCGGCGAGCGTCTTGCCGTCAGGAGAGAAAGCCGGAAACTTGGTGCGGACCGCGCTGTCTTCGGTGATTCGGCGGATCAGCCCCTTCTTCCTCGTGCGCGTCACGAAGAGGTCCCCACGGGCCTCGAGCGCGATTCGCTCGCCGTCCCGGGAGATGCCCCAGGAGCTCAGCATCGGCATCGGATCCACGAAGCGCTCTCTGACTTGAAGGCGGTCGCTGGGGAGCTGGACCCTCACTTCCTCATTCTTGCCGCTGGAGAGATCGTAGACCCAGAGATCCATCTTGTGCTGATAGACGATCCTGCCGTCTCCCAGCGAAGGCCAGCGGACGTCGTAGTCGTCGAAATGGGTGAGGCGTTTCACGTCGCTCCCGTCTGGATTCATGGAAGCGAGGTTGGGGCGTCCCCATCGATCGGTGACGAAGTAGATCCTGCCGTCCGCGGCCCACATCGGAAAGGCGTCCTTCCCTTCGTACTTCGTCACCTCGGTGAAGGCCAGCGGCTGGAGCGTCCCGACGTAGATTTGCTCCGCCTCGCCTCCCTTGTAGCGCTTCCAGTTGTGGAACTCCAGGCCGATCTTCTGCATGGCGATCCGCTGCCCTTTCGGCTCGAAGCTGATCCAGGCGGCGGGCTCGAGGGGAACCAGGCTCGGAATCCCCCCGTCGACAGGGATGGTATAGATCCGGTAGTCGCCATGGGGACTGTCCCTGCGGCTGCGGAAGATCACCTTCCCGTCGCCCGTCCAGCCCAGGGCCTGGTCCGGCAGCGGATGGTAGGTCAGCCTTTTCGGCTCGCTTCCGGTCGCCGCCATCACGTAGACGTCGTCGTTCCCTTCGTACTGCGCGGTGAAGGCAATCCACCTCCCGTCAGGGGAAAGGCGGGGAAACTTTTCCTCCCCCTCGTAGGCCGTGAGGCGCATGGCTGTGCCGCCGCCGGACGGCACTTTCCATAGATCTCCTTCGGCGGCGAACACGATCGCGCCAGCGCCGATGCTCGGGTACCGGTAGAACCCGTCCGGCATCGTATCGGCCGCGCGCGCGGGAGTGTGGAAGCAAAGACCCAGGAGCAGGAAGGCAAGCACGAGCGAGCGAGAGGGGGGGCGTGGCGACAAGTGGATTTCCTCCGTCAAGAAAGACCCATCCGCACGAGCAATCGCCTCCGGGCAGTCCTCCCCGAGGACCCCCGTGGAGCGCGGCTGTTGATACGATTTCAGGCGGCCGAGGGTTTCCCAATCTTCATCTCGCCGCCCGATACTCCAGGAACTCCAGCGCCATCTGTCCCGCCCAGAAGCGAGGAGCTCCCCCCTGCCAGTAACCGACGTGACCTCCCGCTCGGGGCTGTAGGATCCGAAGCTTCCCCGCGTCGCCGCCCAGATGGGGAGCGAAGATCTCGGCTGAAACGAACGGGTCGTCCAGGGCGGAGACCAAGAGCGCGGGAACGCTCAGCGAAGCCAGATGGGGTCCGGCGCTCGCGCTCCGGTAGTACTCCTCGGCGGACTCATAGCCAGCGTCGGGAGCCGTGAACAAGCCGTCGAAATTCCGGATGGTCCTCACCTTCCAGAGGTCGGACGCGGGTCCCGAGATCGACCGGACGCGCCGGATTCGCCGCAGCAGGCGACAGAGCCTCCAGGTGAAGTAGGCTTGGTAGAACGCATTGCGAGGCTGCTCGAGGCATCTCACGCAAGCTTCCAGATCCACGGGTGGGTTCACGGCCGCGACGGCGTCGGCAAGGCACGCCTCGCCGGCGAGCCCCGCGTATCTGAGGACCAGGTTTCCCCCCAGCGAGAACCCCATCAGGGCGTACGGACGCGGGAATCCGGCGGCTTTCAGATCCTCCAGCACCTTTCCCGCATCGTCGGATTGCCCCGCATTGTAGAGCGTCGTTGCGAGGCGCTCCGTTCCTCCGCAGTTCCGGAGATTCACCCGCACCGCGATCCACTCTCGCCGCAGCGCCATGCGGGCCGTGCGAATCAGGTAGCCCGAATCGGCGGACCCCCCGAGCCCATGCACGAGAACCAGGGTCCCACGCGGGCTCCCCTGGGGGCGGGCGATCAGGACCCGCAGCCGATTTCCCGGCGCCACCTGTATCAGGCGCTCCTCTTCGGGTCTCCCCACCCCAAAGGCCGGCACGAGATTGGGGACGATCGTCTGCAGGTGAGGGCCCCGCAGCCACGCAACGGGACGGAAGCCATCGTCCGGATGGCGCAGATTTGCCATATTTGCTCCGGCTGAGACGAGGGGAGGAGCCTTGAATCGAGGAGGAAGAGTATCAGATTCCAAGAATAGCCAGGAACGTCTCCATCCAGGTCTCCGTTTGATGAGGCAAGGCGGACTCACAAACAAGGAGACATCCCCATGAAAAAGCTCATAGCGGTTCCCGGGATCTTGATCCTGGCGATGGGTGTGGCGCTGGCCAGCCCCTCGGGTCGATCGGCGTCGAAGCCTTCCTCGGACAAGTGGTTACACGTCCACGTCCAGGACGGCAGCGGGGCGGACGCCGAGCGGGTCCGTGTCAATGTTCCTCTTTCGCTGGCCGAGGCGGTCATTCCCGCGATCAACGTGGACAAGTTCCATCAGGGCAGGATCAGGATCGATGTGGATGGGGACGACAACGGCCTGCATGACGTGGATCTCCGCAAGGTCCTCCAGGCGCTCCGCGGGACCAAGGACGGGAATTTCGTGACGGTGGAGGGGAAGGACAACGTTCAGGTCGCCAAGCAGGGAGGCTACCTCATCGCCAAGGTTCGAGAGGGGAAGGGAAGCGGCACGAAAGTGGATGTGAAGGTGCCGTTCCAGGTGGTGGAAGCCCTCCTTTCGGGTGGGGAGAACGAGCTGAACATCGCCGCGGCCGTCCGGGCCCTGGGCGAGCATGGAGATGGCGTGCTGGTCACCGTGGATGACCAGAAGAGCAAGGTCCGAATCTGGGTCGATTCCGAGAACGAGTCGGAGTAGCGAGGGAACCATGCTGAGA
>DASYRY010000060.1:0-1700 GCA_036004025.1 Candidatus Polarisedimenticolia bacterium
GATACGCGGATCTGCGTCTCAAGAACCTGGCCATGACACGTCCTCCTAAGGTTGTGATTGAACTGGGCGAGCGCCGCCTTTACTGAACAGATTGCCGGATCTGCATTGGCGTCCCCCCCGGACCCGGGACATCCGGGCCCCCTTCTAATTGGGATCACGGGAATCACCCGGCGATGGGGCCAACAAATCGTCACCTGAGAGCCGAGAGGAGGCTGTGGGACGGCCGTGGCTCTCCTCCAGGCGGCCACCAGCAGCGAGCCCGACGATGCTCCGGGAGGTGTGGATGGGAGCACTAAGACGGTTGACCGTGTCGTCAACGGTCCGGCGCTACCTCTTGTGAGGGCAGCTGGTTAGAAAGGCGAAGTTCTCTTCTATTTCGTTGCGCCCATGTTGTCGATCAGTTTCCGAAATGCGGGGTCGGAGGCGAGAGGTTGCAGTTCGGGATCCTCAGAGATGACGGCGGGGTTCTTCAATCCCTGTTGGACCGCCTCCTCGAGAGCCCTGATCGCGCCCTTCTTGTCACCGGCTTTGATTCGAACCTTGGCCAAGTGCACCAGAGGATAGGGGCGACCGGGGATCGCCTTCCCCATCAGCTCGAAGTAGGCCTCGGCCTGCGGCAGGCGCTCCTGGTCCAGCGCTTCCTCCCCTAGCTCGATGCCCGCGGCCCACATCTGAGTGAATGCCCGCGTGTAGAGGGTCTTATCGCTTCCCGAAGAGCTGGACCTGCGCCAGAGCCTGAGAAGCGTGGAACGAATGTCACGCGTCAGCTGCCTCCGCTCATCGGGCTGGGCGTCGCCGAAACGGACCAGCTGCCGGCCCGCGGTTTCCGTCAGGTATCTCTGCCGGTCCATTTCGTGCTGTTCGTCTTTCCTCGCCTGCTTCAGCGCATCGGATGTCTTCACCGCCTCCAAGCGAGCCGGGACATCTTTCAGGTCCACACCTTCGATTCCTTTAAAATCGGCCAGCAGGGATCGCAAGGCATAGTACGATTCGAGCGTGGCTCCCTTCTTCCCGGCATCCGATGCCTGCGCCTTCGTCTGTTCGAACAAACGGTGGACGAGCTCCGAATCGGGCGCCAGGGTTCCTGCCTGCATTGCCTTTAGATCCATCCATGCGAGCGCGTGCTCGAACACTCCGGGTGGGGCCCACTCGTGACTGCCGTCGTGGATCTCGACCTTGAAATCCGCGCCCAGCGCCTCCAGCGTGCGGCGCAGCTTGAGGATCTCGGGGAGATTGAAGTCGGCGTTTCCGACCGCGGCGAAATAGAGGAAGGGAGGTTTGTCCTCCGGCCTCCCCGCCGGAAATCCGGCCCCATGCGCCATGACGCCCGTGATGCGGCAGGATTGGCAGGCCAGGGCGAAGGCCGTGGCGAAGCGGGCCCCGCCGGAGAATCCCATGGTGGTGACACGCTTCGGATCGATCGAGAACCGGCGGTGCGTATCGGACCAGACCGCCTGAGCCGCGGCCATTGCCGGCTCGTAGGGCCCGTTGCGAGAATTGTTCGAGGCCGCGAGGATGTACCCATAGCGCTCGGCCACCTTTTCATAGAGTTCCACCGGGACCCCGCCTCGAGCATCGGGATCGAAGACGTAGAAGATCGGCCAGGCGCGCTCCGGGGAGTAGCTCGAGGGGAGATAGAGCGCATAGCTCTGACTCGGATCGACGAGGCAGGCAAGGCTGGAGACGACCTTGCCGCGAGA
>DASYRY010000061.1:0-6813 GCA_036004025.1 Candidatus Polarisedimenticolia bacterium
CGCCGAAAGCGGCACCCGGGCCAAGGTGAACTACATCCAGGCGCTCCTCGATTACACGGTTCTCCGCGCGCCTTTCGACGGAGTCGTCACCGCGAAACGCGCCCACGTGGGCGAAGCGGTCTCCCCTTTCGGCTCCCCGGGGCAGGGATCCGCCAACGGCGGAGCGATCGTGACCCTGGTCGATTTTTCCACGCTCTACGTCGGAGCGGACGTGAACGAGAGCAACCTATCCCATCTCTCCTCGGAGCAGCCCGCGGAAATTGTCCTGGACGCCTATCCGGATCACGTCTATCACGGCTCCTTGCGACAGATCATTCCCTCGGCGGATCGACAGAAAGGCACGGTCAAGGTGAAGGTGGCGATTTCCGATCCCGACGAGAGAATCCTGCCCGACCTCTCGACCCGAGTGAATTTCACGTCCGAGTCCACGGCGGGCAAGGAGGTCAAGACTTCGGTGCAGATCCCGCAGAATGCCCTCGTGACCCTGAACGGCCGGCCCGGCGTCTTTTTGATTCGGCAGGATCGAGCGGTCTTCCGGCCCGCCATTCCGGGAAGATCGTCCGAAGGGATGGTGGAGATTCAGGAAGGGCTGGCGGGGGGAGAGGCGCTGGTCGGAGGAGCTTCTAGCCTGAGCCTCTCGGATGGCCAGCGGATTCGCGTCAAGCCGTGACCATTCAGCCGGCCCGGAGAGCCGCTCAGGCTCCCCAGCGACCGGCCGGCCGAAAAGGGTTTCGGGTTCCACGCGTTCGCGATACTCTCGGTGCCGAGGGAAGACATTGGCGGCCTCCCAGAGGCTCGCTGTCTTGGAGGAAGCAGCGTGAATCAGGCGCAGATTCAGATTGATCGAGTCTCGAAGGTCTACCGCCGCGACGCCATCGAGATCCCGGTGCTCCGGGAAATCACTCTCCTGGTGCCGCCCGGCGTGTTCCGGGCCCTGTTGGGACCCTCGGGGTCGGGAAAAACGACTCTCCTCAACCTGATGGCCGGGATCGACAAGCCCACCTCAGGCCGGATCCTGGTGGGAGATCGCGAGGTCTCCGCCATGGGTGAATCGGAGCTGGCGCGCTGGCGCGCGGAGCACGTCGGCTTCATCTTCCAGCTGTACAACCTCATTCCGGTGCTCACCGCTTTCGAGAACGTGGAGCTGCCGCTTCTCCTCACGCGCCTGTCGCGGAAGGAGCGGCGCGAGCACGTGAAAACCGCCCTCTCCGTGGTAGGGCTCGCGGATCGGATCGATCACTACCCCCGACAGCTCTCCGGCGGCCAGGAGCAGAGAGTGGCCATCGCTCGGGCCATCGTGGCCGACCCTGCCATCCTTGTCGCGGATGAGCCGACGGGGGACCTGGACGCGCGCAGCGCCGACGAGATTCTGGATCTTATGCGGCGGCTCTCCTCCGAGTATCAGAAGACGATCGTGATGGTGACCCACGACCCCCGAGCCGCGGCCACGGCGCAGCGGATGGTCCATCTGGACAAGGGAGTGCTCACCCCTGCGACCCCGCACGAGATGATGGATCTGCGAGGAGTTCGGTCGTGAAGTTCTTCCATCTCGTCTGGAAGAACGTGTTCCGCAAGAAGACGCGCGCCTTCCTGACCATGGGCTCGATCATCCTGGTCATGGTGCTCATCGTCGTGCTGGTTTCCCTCCTGGACGCCCTCGCGGGCGAGGCGGCGATGGGAACCTTGGGCGCTTCCCGGATCGTCGTCCAGCACGCGACGGGACTCTCCAACTTTCTTCCCCTCGCCTATCGCCAGAAGATCGAGCAGATTCCCGCGGTGCTGGGAGTCGCCCCGGAGATCTGGTTCGGCGGAACTTACATCGACCAGCGACCCGAGCACTTCTTCGGCCAGCTCTCCACCGACCCGGAGATTTGGCCGCTCATCAACGCGGACGTGGCGATCGATCCCCAGCAGCTGCGCGCCTGGCAGTCCGAGCGAGACTCTTTCATCGCGGGGCAGCAGCTCATCGACCGGTATCACTGGAAGCTGGGGGAGCGGATCCACATCCAGGGCTCCTACATCCTCATGGATCTCGACCTGGTGCTGCGCGGCGTCTACAAGGGCCGCGACGAGTCCAACATCTTCTTCAACACCAAGTACCTGGAAAACTCCTGGGCAGGCCGGTCATCCCAGACGGGAATCTTCTTCCTGCGCGTGAGAACGGCGGACGACGTCCCTCGAGTCACCGAGGCAATCAATCAGATGTTCGAGAACAGCGACGCGCCCGTGAAGGCGATGCCGGAGAAGGAGTTCAATCTCCAATTCCTGGAGATGATGGGCAACGTGAAGCTGCTGGTGCGCTCCATCGCCATCGTAGTCCTTTTCACCATCGTCCTCATCGTGGCCAACACGATGGCGATGAGCGCGCGGGAGCGGGTCGGCGAGATCGCGGTCATTCGGGCGCTTGGCTTCCGCAGCGGTCAGGTGCTGAGGCTGGTGCTCTCGGAGGCCCTCGTCCTCTCGCTCCTGGGAGGTCTCGCCGGAGTCGTCGTCGCTTTCCCCTTCGCCGCCTTCCTCGTGGAGGTCATGAAGCGCTCCCCGGTGGCTCCGTTCGCCTATAACTTCCGGGTCGCGCCCCTGACGGTGCTCACCGCCATGGCGATCTCGGTGGTCATCGGAACCCTCTCCGGCTTCGTGCCCGCCATCCGGTCCTCGAGGATTTCCATCGTGAACGGGTTGAGGCAGGTGGTCTGACATGGCGATCCCCATTCGCTACAACCTGCGCAGTCTCTTGGTGCGAAAGCTCTCCACGGGGATGACCGTTCTCGGCGTGGCCTTGGTAGTGACGGTGTTCCTCCTGGTAATGTCCCTGGCGGAGGGGGTGCGGAAAACCTTTCAAACCTCGGTTTCGCCGCTCAACCTGCTCGTCATGCGCGTGGGCGCTCAATCCGACGTCCAGAGCTTCGTCCAGAACGAGCAGTATCAGACGATCCGGACCCTCCCGGGCATCTCCCGAGACGAGCAGGGGCAGCCTCTGGCGTCGCCGGAAATCGTGGCGCTGATCAACATTCCCCGCAAAGATGGCAAGAAGACCAACGTCATCGTCCGCGGCGTGGAGACGACCGCGTTCAAGCTCCGCCCCGCCATCCCCATCGTCGAAGGGAGGATGTATCGCAACGGCAGCAACGAAGTCATCGTCTCCCGCAGGACGGCCAAGCGCTTCGCGCAAACCGCCATCGGAGACACCATCCGATCCGGATCCCAGAGCTGGAAGGTGGTGGGAATCTTCGACGCCCAGGGGTCGCCGTACGATTCGGAAATCTGGGCCGACCTTCACGACGTGCAAGGCCAGACGCGGAGGAACACCGGTTACTCGATCGTGCGCGTGAGGGTTCCCGACGCTTCGGCGCGGGATCGATTCATCGCGGCGGTCAAAGGGAACCAGCAGATCAAGATGGACGCCAAGTCGGAGGCGCAGTTCTACGAGGAGCAAATGGGAACTGCGAAGCCGATCCAGTTCCTGGCCTACTTCGTTGGCATCCTGATGGCCATCGGCGCTTCCTTCGGCGCCATGAACACCATGTACGCGCAGGTGTCGGCGCGAATCCGCGAGATCGCGACGCTTCGCGCCCTGGGATTCTCGAGGCGATCGATCCTCTTCTCGTTCATGCTAGAGTCCTTCGCCCTGGGCCTGCTGGGCGGAGCGGTCGGAGCCGTCCTGGCCACGCTCGTCGTCACCTTTGTGCTGACCGCTCCCACCGGAACCCAGAATTTCAACACCTTCGCCGAGATCCTCTTCAACTTCCGAATCTCCGCAGGGCTGATCTTCTCCGGAATGATCTTCTCGATGGCCATCGGGCTGTTCGGGGGGTTCTTCCCTGCCGCACGCGCCGCCCGTCTGAAGATCATCAATGCACTGCGAGAAGTGTGAGCCCATCCCCAGGGGGATCAAAGACTGCTATTCCATGCCTGCGACTAGGAGTTCACGGGGCTTGCGGACTCGGTAGCGGAGGACGACCTCCTTCTTGGCTTCCTTGGAAACCGTGACGTTCCAGGTGAGGATACCCGGCTCGTTGGCGTCCCGGCGAAAAGCGGAGGTGGTTTCTTTTTCATCCAGCGTGACGGTGATCCGTTCGTCTCCGGAGACCGGAATGCGATCCTTCAATTCGATCGTGGCGTCACGGCCGAGGTGGTTTTCCAGGATCGTCAGAAACTTGTAATCGATTTCATCATCCCTCCCCTTGTGCTCCACCTTCCTCCAGATCGACTTCCTTTCCGCTTTGATCCGATCATCGGGACCGAACGAGAGCGGGAACTCTTCGCCGGGGGCGCGATCCGCCATCCAGGAGGCGCCCACCAGATCCGGCCCGACGAAGTGCTGGACCCTTCCCGGGAGGAGAGGGACTTCTCCCGCGAGTCTCACCCTGGAGACCAGGAAGATCGCCCGATTCAGCCTGGGGGTGGAGCGATACTCCGTATCTCCTTTCAGCTCTCGCGAGGCCACTCGGTGCTTGTGGGGCTGCGCATCACTGGGAATGTCCAGCTTCCCGGGCAGATCGAACGTGACGGCCACGTCCCTGCGCTCCACCCCGGCTTCCGGCATCTCCGCGGGCGCCGGGGCCGCTTGCGACTTCGAAATACCCACGAAGCCGCCTTGCGCGGCTCGGTACTCGTCCCCGGCCCCCGCGGTGATGACGTCCATCTCGTCGGCGCGCCCGGAGCTGGCTCCATCCACGAACCCTTCCCGGTCCTTCTCCATCCTAGCGGCGAGAATGGGCGCGGGAACCAGCTGTAGCGATGCAAGGTTCGGCAGGTCGATGCCCGCTGCAGGTCGGGTCGTCGAGAGCGTCAGGTGGACGGATTCCCAGTCCTCGCCGGTGCTCTGGGTGACCTGGGCCTGGCAGATCATCTCCACGTCCCCGGTGGTGGAATCGAGCCGAGCATCGTACAGCGGATTCCAAGAGGCGCCTTGTGCGAGATAGGTCGCGGTCAGTGTCAGCTCTCCTCCATGCGCAGCGGATACGAGAACCGTGGCGTTCCAGCGCTGCATCCCTCCCTGCGAGGCGAGCTGGCCCAGCTTCTGACGCGTCACTTCGACTTTTTCGGAGAGCTCTTTGCGCTTCGGAGCAAGAGCACGCTCCTGGGCGGCCAGCCCGTCGAGCCTCTCCGAGAGGAACTGGAAGGCTTTCTGCCACGAGTCCACGGCAAAGCCCCGAGACAGCAAGTCCTTGGAGGATTCCTGCCCAGCCGTGGATTTGAGGCTCGCCAGGAACTCCCGGAGGGAGCTGATGGATCTCTGCCGGTCGTCGAGCGATACCATCTGGATCGTCAGCTCCTCCAGATCTCGCTCCAGCAGCTTGTATTCGGGAGTGAGCTGGGGGGGACGAAAGTCCCGGGTGATCTCCACGCCTCCAAGGGTCATCCCCCCGGTCCCCGAGCCGTTCACCCGCACCGAATCGGGATCGGCCACAGAGGGGATTTCCTTGAGCACCACGCGATGGTCGCCCGGGGGGAGGGTGACGCGCGCCTCGCGCGCCACCAGAGCGCCGTCGCGGAAGACCGTCACCCCTACGACTTTCGATGCGGGTGAGAAATCGCTTGCCGCCGCGGCTTCGGGTCCGAGCAGGACAAGCAGGACAAGCCAGAATCTCCACCAGGTCACTGGGGTTCCCATCGTCGTCACTCCTTGAAATCCGTGCCGTAAGGGAAAAGTGGTCCACTTCCCTTAGAGGGTCAAGGCCCGGAAAAGTTCCCTGCGACTCATTCGTCGCGGTCGCTCTCGGGACCCAGGTGGTAGCGGTGGAGGAACCGATGGACGACGGGAGAGATCAGGACCGCGGCGGTCGCCAGCAGAAAAACGCCGCTGAAGAGGGCGTAGAAGGATGCGAAGATCTTGGCGGCGCGCGTCGGCAACGGGTCGACCGGTCCCATCCCGCCGAGGATCATCGAGGCGTTGAGGAAGGCATCCGTCCAGGAGAGCGCCGCGAGGTAATGGTATCCGAGCACGCCCACGCTCAGGGAGCCTCCGATGAGCGCTCCCGCGAACAGAGTCGTGGCGGCCATTCGTCGCAGGAATACTGGACGAGACGGGAACTGGATGGGCGGCCTGCCGCTCATGGGAGCGAGGATAGCCGCCGGCGCTGTGGGGATCAACTCGCGCTGAGCTTGATGTTGTTCCTATCCAGGAGGGACTTGAATTCCGCCTTGGAGACCGACTTGAAGTAGGCCTCATCAGGCTCCACCAGCCCCTTGTGGACCAGCTCCATGAGGGCTTCGTTCAGCAGGGTCATCCCGAGGGCCTTGTTGGTCTGCATGAGAGAGGGGATCTGGAAGGTCTTCGCTTCGCGGATCAGGTTGCTGATGGCGGAGGTGACGTAGAGGATTTCCAGGGCCACCATCCTACCGCCCCCCTTTTTCTTGCAGAGCGTCTGCGAGATGACGCCCTTGAGCGATTCCGCGAGCATCGTCCGGATCTGGCTCTGCCGGTCCGCAGGGAACTGATCGATGATTCTGTCCACCGTGGAGGGAGCGGTATTGGTATGCAGAGTCCCGAACACCAGGTGCCCGGTTTCCGCCGTCTCGATGGCGATGGCGACGGTCTCGAGATCCCGCATCTCTCCCACCAGGACGATGTCAGGATCCTCCCGGAGGGCCGCCCTAAGCGCTTGCTTGAATCCTTCGGTGTGGGTCCCGACTTCCCGTTGATTGACCAGGCATCTTTGATTGCGGTGGACGAACTCGATGGGATCTTCGATGGTGATGATGTGATCGGTCCGATTCTTGTTGATCCAATCGACCATGGCGGCAAGGGTCGTGGACTTGCCCGAGCCGGTCGGTCCGGTCACGAGCACCAGCCCACGCGGCTTGTTGCAC